>CAYNXW010000369.1:0-2903 GCA_964401265.1 uncultured Pirellulales bacterium
CTACTACTGTGTGGGTCGGACCTGTCGTCCGCCCATGGCGATGCACTTGACGGGGTGTGCCCCCATGGCCCAGTTCATCACGTCGATGTTGTGGACGTGTTGTTCTACTATATGGTCGCCGGAGAGCCAAGTGTAGTAGAGCCAGTTTCGGAGTTGATACTCCATGTCGGACCAGTTGGGTTGGCGTTGATGGGACCAGAGGCCACTTTGCATCCAGTAGACCTGTCCGCCGACGATTTCGCCGATTTGTCCGTCGTGGATACGGCGAGTGATTTCCTGGTAACTGGCGTCGTGTCGGCGTTGCGTGCCGGCGACGATAGCGAGGCCTTTTTGTTTGGCGAGTTCGCCAGCTTTGATAAAGGTGCGAATGCCGACGGGGTCGACGGCAACGGGTTTTTCGGTGAAGACGTTTTTGCCGGCATTGACGGCGGCGGCGAGGTGTTGGGGGCGAAAATGAGGTGGGGTGGCCAGGATGACGTAGTTGACCTGTTGGAGGTTGATGAGTTTCTGGAAGGCGTCGAAGCCGAGGAAGGCGGTGTCGTCGGTGACTTTACAGGCGTCTCCACGTTTGTTTTTGAAGTGGTTTCTGGCATCTTTCAGTCGTTCGGGGAAGACGTCGGCGAGGGCGACGATTTCGACGTTTTCTGCGGCATTGAGTGCGTTCTCAGCGGCCCCGCGGCCTCGCCCGCCGCAGCCGATGAGGCCGATGCGGATGGTGTCATCGCCGGCGGCAAAAGCCCGGGAGGTCCCGGCGAGCAGGACGGCAGCCGAGGCGGCGGACGCAGCGGAGGTTTTGAAGAACTCTCGTCGCGAGCAGGAGGTATTAAAGGTGTTGAATTGTTTTTTCAGGTTCATACCATGTAATCCTTTCTCAGTTTCGATGGTCACTGGAGGGGTGTGATGTAGATGTTGCGAAACTCGATAGGGGCCCCCTCGCTCTGCAGGGCGATTTTGCCGCCGGCGATGTTGGCACCGGTGACGTGGTTCATCTTGACGCCGTTCACGTGCAGGGTAATGGTATTACCGTCACAGCGGACTTCATAGGTATTCCATTGGCCCAGGGGTTTTTCCTGGCAGGGCTTTTGTTTAGGTACGGAGCCGACGTCTTTTTGCTGGTCGACCTGGGCGCCCCTGAAGATCCAGAAGTCGCCGGCGTTGCGATGCATGAGTTGCGCTTCGATGGCTTTGGGCCAAATCATGTCGGGTTCTTGGACATGGAGGAAGACGCCGCTGTTGCGTACCACGCCCTCGGGGAGGGTTTGTGGGACCCATCGCCATTCGAGGTGCAGTGCGTAATTGTTGTAGTCGTCGCGGGTGCGGACGTAGCCAAAGGGAGTACCCTTGCAGTGAATGACGCCGTCGCGGATGGACCAGACGTCTTCGGGCTGTACGTCGGGCTGTTCGAGATAGAAGGCCCAGCCGTTGAAGTCCTGGCCGTTCCATAGAGGTGTTTTATTTTGGCCGAACCAGTTGCCGGAGCCGTTGCAGCCGGCGGTGAACATGCCGGCCACGCACAGCAGGGCCAAGCAAGCAACTACAGCGCGTCTATCCATCGTGTTTTCCCTCGGTTTCGTGTTGCTGTTCAGGCTTAGAAGGTGTCGCATTGTCGATAGGCATCGACGAGGGCCTTTTCGGCCTGTTTGCTGTTATGGTTTACGATGCCGTGCTCCATGCCGATGACGCCCTTGAACCGACGTTGGTGGAGCCATTTGAAGATATTATTGTAGTTGATTTCGCCGGTGGTGGGCTGGTTGCGGCCGGGGTTGTCGCCGACCTGTATGTAGGCGATTTCCTCCCAAGCCATTTGCATATTGGGGATAAGGTTGCCCTCGGTGATTTGCTGGTGGTAGAGGTCGTCGAGGATTTTGCAGGAGGGGCTGCCGACGGCGCGGCAGATCTGGAAGGCTTGTGGGATGCCTTTCAGGAAGAGGCCGGGGTGGTTGGTGAGCCAGTTGAGGGGTTCCAGGACCATGATGAGGCCGCTGGGCTCGCAGACGTCGGCGCACCATTTGAGGTTTTCGATGGCGTTGGCGGTCTGATATTCCCAAGCGAGGCGGGGCTCATAGGCGCCGGGGACGACGGTGCACCACTGGGCGTTGAGACGTTTGGCCGTCTCGACGGCCCATTTCATGCGATCTACGAGCCGGTCGCGGACGGCTTTGTCATTGCCGACGAAGTCTTTTTTTCCGAATTCGGCGATTGCGACGAAGACGCCCATGGTGATGCCCAGTCGGTGCATTTCTTTGGCGGCTTTTTCTTGGAACTCGACGGGTTGGCCGCCCATGCCGTTGTCTTCCCAGGCGGTAAAGCCCAGGTCGGCGGCGAAGCGGAGCTGGTCGAGGTAGTCTTCACCGGCGGAGAACTTGAACATGCCGGGGTGGGGGGCATATTTGAGATTGAAGGCACTTGAGGGGGATTTTTCGTCGCCCTTAGCCTGGGTGACGGCACCCAGGGACGTGGCAGCAGCGGCGGTCACAGCGGATTTGAGAAAAGTACGACGTTGCATATGCACCTCCGTTTAGAAGACTCTCCAGGAGCCCAATCGTTAGGCCCCATTTTAGCGATTGTCACAGCGGCGTCAAGCACAGCAAGTGAGGTCGGGCGCGCAAGTTAGCAGGGATTGCAGGGGCGTCTTGGTGTTCTGCGTTATATTTGTCCTGCCGGGGGCTATTTCGGCAGGGTTGCAGGCGGCATTTTTGCGGGCGGGCGTGGCGTTGGCAGTGGGGATAGACAAAAAAAAGACCTGCCGGCGAACCGACAGGTCTTCAATATCAAGTAACAGTTGTGAAAGCATCGAGATTGCGCTGACTAGACCGTCAGACCCTCACGGGTAGGACGGGTTCTAGTAATCCCTAGAAAGGAGGTGATCCAGCCGCAGGTTCCCCTACGGCTACCTTGTTACG
>CAYNXW010000370.1:0-2900 GCA_964401265.1 uncultured Pirellulales bacterium
CTCCTCGACGAGGTCTGTGGGGTCGGCATAGCCCTCGATGACGATTTCGGCTTTGGCGGGCACTTCGAGGGGGACGGTGAGGCAGGGAGCGAGTTCGACGGCCTTGTTGCGCAGGAAGCCGGCGAAGAGGATTTCGTCCATACCGGGCGGCAGCGGCGCGGAGGCGGCATAGGCGAGGGCGGGGTCGCCGCCGAGGACGAGTGCGATGGGCATTTTCTGGCCGGTGGCGGCCCATGCTCGGGCATGGGCGGCGCCGTCGTGGTGTATTTGCCAGTGCATGGCGCAGGTGCGTGTCGAGAGTTGTTGGACGCGGTACATGCCGACGTTGCGTTCGTTTGTTTGGGGGTGTTTGGTGTAGACGCCGGCCAGGGTGAGGTATCGGCCGCCGTCGAGGGGCCAGCACTTGAGGATGGGGAGTCGGTCGAGGTCGATTTGGTCGTTTTGCCAGGCGATTTGCTGGCAGGGGGCTTTTTTGACGAGCTTGGGTGCGAAGGAAGCGAGTTGGACGAGTTGGGGGATGCGGCGGACCTTGTTCATCAGGCCGGTGGGTATGGCTGGTTTCAAGAGAGCGGCGAGTCGCTGGGCTATCTCGTCGAAGCTCTGGACGCCTAATGCGCGGCCCATTCGCTGTTCGCTGCCGAGGGCGTTGATGAGGAGGGGCAGTTGGGTGCCTTTGACGTTTTCAAAGAGGAGGGCCTTGCCGCCGCCGGGGGATTTCATTACGCGGTCGGCAATCTCGGTGATTTCCAGCTCGCGGTCGACCTGGGCTGTTATGCGGACGAGATCATGTGCGGCGTCCAACTGCTGGACAAACTCGCCAAGGTTGAGGTAGGACATCGCTGTGGCTTCCTTTGGACCAGTGGAGTGTGCTGGCGGGTGTCTGCGTCAGCGGTGCTGGTTCATGGGGGTTGGATTCGTGAATAGGTACGCTACTGTTGAGGGACCTTGGGTGATTGAGGTGTTTTCAAGGGTGTTTCGAGCTGGAGAACGACAATGGTATCCACTGGGTCGCGGTGCTGGAGGGGCACGGAGATTTCGGTTGCCTGGTCGGTTTGTTTGAATGAGAGGCTACCGCCGTTGAGCAGTCTGGCGGCGGTAATTTTCTGAGGCAGGGCAGGCAGGCAGAGGGGGTCTTTGGGCCAGGCCAGTATGTGGAGGTAGATGTGTATGCCTTTGTGTGTTGCGGCTCCCCAGTCGCCGGGAGGGAAGGGGCCGCCTCGTGTGCCGTAGATGGTGTGGCCATTCTGTTTGAGCCACTGGCCGATTTCGTGGAGTCGTTTGACCTGGCGTGGTTCGATGCGTCCGTCGGGCATGGGGCCGACGTTGAGGAGCAGGTTGCCGTCGCCGCCGACGGTGCGAACGAGGATGTCCATGCACTGTTTGAGGGATTTGATTTTGTCGTTTGGCTTCCAAGCCCACTGGGTGCACAGAGTCATGCAGGTTTCCCAGGGCCTCTCCGGCTGAAACTTGCCAATTTCCTGCTCGGGCGTGTCGAAATCACCCTTGTAGATGTGAGGGTCGCTGGTGGTGCCCGCCGCGCCCTGGCGTCCTTTGTCCACGCGGTTATTGATGAGGATGTCGGGTTGGAGGGAGCGGACGTACTGGTAGAGATCGACGCCGTGGTCGTGTGTCCAGGGTTTTTCCCATTCGCCGTCGAACCACATGACGCCCAGGGGGCCGTGTTTTGTGGTGAGTTCTCGCAGATGTGATTTCATGTAGGCGATGTAGCGGTCGATGTCGGGTGATTGGCCCGGGGGGAGTTGATAGCCGGGCTGGCCGCGCAAGCCGGTGTTGTAATCGGGGTGGTACCAGTCGAGGATGGAGTAGTAGGTGCAGAAGGTGAGGTTGGCCTTTTTGCAGGCGAGGGCGAGTTCGGCGACGATATCCCTTTTGAAGGGGGTGGACATGATGTCGTAGGAGGTTGTCTCGGTGTCCCAGAGGCAGAAGCCGTCATGATGTTTGGCGGTGAGGACCACATACTTCATGCCGGTGTCTTTGGCGATGGTAACCCACTCTTTGGCGTCAAAGCGGGTGGGATTGAAGTTTTTGTACAGGCTATCGTATTCGGGCTGGGGCACCTCGCGGGCGCGAGACCAGCCGATTTCGGTGCCTTTGAGGCTGACGGGGCCCCAGTGGATGAACATGCCGAAACGGGCTTGTTGCCACCATTGGAACCTGGCGTCGTGGTGGCCAGTCGGGGTTGTGGTATTTGCAGCCGTCTGCTGGTCGGCGGTTGCGGTCAGGGGGGGAATGAGGATGGTCAAGAGCAAATACACGGCGAGCTTGTGATTTAGCACCATAGTCAATACTCCTGCGCAAGTTGGGTGTAGAGCCATACAGTTAGCGTCTTCTATAAGAATGGGCGGGGTAGAATCGGCCTATACAGTCTCCGGCACGACAAAAGGCTTACGGTAGGTGTCTACGAGCAGCTCGTTGGCGCGTTCACTGTGTTGGCCGGTGAATCGCTCGGTGCGTCCGTCTAATGTGAGCCATGGGCCCATGACCAGCGGGTTCTTGTCAAGCTTGACGTCGTTGGCGCGGAGGTGTTCGCAGACTTTCTCAAAGGCCTCCTGTGCGGGCTTATGGGCTGGCAGTGATTCCTTGATCTGTTGTGGATTTGTTTCGGCACCGATGCGATAGGAGACGTTGGCCATGTGGCAGAGGTTGGCGGAGATATGCCCTTGGAGGATGTCGGCATTGAGTTCTTCCACCCGTCGGGAGCGTACGGCGTCGAGCCAATTTTGCATGTGGGTTCCGCCGCCGTCACCGGCGAATTTGCGAATGCGTTTACCTTCATTGTCGTAAACCCAACCGCCACCACGGCCGCCGACGAAATAGCCCCCTTCGCACTGGATGATATTTCCCTCGCGTGTGCCGCGAAACTGATCCATTGCGGTATC
>CAYNXW010000371.1:0-2894 GCA_964401265.1 uncultured Pirellulales bacterium
GGTAAAAGCCGCTGTTGCTTATGACCGCCAGGGCGCGGACGAACTGGTTTTTCTATCCGCATTATCTGTTGGTGTTGGGCAAGCAGCCTCGGGATTTGAGCACGCGGTGGGAGGCGGGGGAGTGGCCTGTGCATATGGCGGACGAGGCGTTGTACGAGACGGCGGTGCAGTTGAAGCGTGAGGGGATGGATTTTAATGGGGACACGGAGGCGATCAGGCAGGCGGTGCGGATGTTGTTGCACCAGGCGGGGCCTCAGGCGATTGGCGAGCATGTGCTGGCGTTGGACATGGAGGACAACGCGGTGCCTTATGTGCAGTTGCCGGCGCTGATTGAGGCGATTAATGAGGGGCAGAGTGATTGTGTGGTGCGGCAATCGTCGCTAGACGAGTATGTGGCGGCGTGTTTGGCGAGTGTGGAGGAGGAGGCGTTGTCGGTGGTGAAGGGGGAGATGCGGCATACGGTGGTGGAGGCGGGATTTAATGCGTTGTTGGGGGCGACGCATTCGTCACGGGTGGATTTGAAGTTGATGAATGATCTGGCGGAGCGGGAGTTGATCGGGGTGGCGGAGCCTTTGTCGGCGATGAGTGCGTCTCTGGGGGGCAGTTACGAGGGGGTGTTGCTGGAGCGGGCGTGGTTGTATTTGTTGAAGAATCATGCTCATGACAGCATTTGCGGGGCGGCGATATCGGAGGCGCATGAGGACAATCCGGGGCGTTTTCGCTCGGTGGTATCGCTGGCACGGGAGTGCTCACGCAAGGCGTGTGAGGAGATCTGGGGCAAGATTGACACGACGGGTGCGTTTAAGGAGGGGGATTTGACGTTGACGTTTTTCAACACGTTGCCTGTAGGGCGGCGGGGGGTGGAGTCGGTGGTGATTGATGCGCCGCGGCCGGATTTCGGGGCGTTCAAGATTGAGCCTTGCACGGGGGTGGGGCCGGTGGTGGAGGGTTTTGATCCGGATGCGTTATTGACGTTTCAGTATTTTGACATCATTGACGAGGACGGCCACAAGGTGCCTTACACTATTCTGGAGCGTGAGACTATAGATTTGGAGGTGGAACGCAAGCTGGACTCGAACGCGGCGGTATATGATATTTTGCGTAACCGGGTCTTGTTGGAGGTGGACGTGCCGGCGATGGGGTATCGGACGTATGGGGTGAGGCCTCGCAAGCGTGCGTATGTTCCTGAGCCCCGGCCGGGTGGTGAGCGGGGGTTGATCGGCTCGACCAACGGGGTGTTGGAGAATGAGTATGTCAAGGTGAGTATTCACCCCAACGGGACATTTGATGTATTGGACAAGGAGCGGGGCAGGATGTCGCGGGGGCAGCATTATTTTTGCGACGATGCAAGCACGGGCAACGCGCACAAGCATGAGGGTGCGCTTCGGGATTTTACGGTGACGAGTCTGGGTTCGCAGGCGCGGTTGACGCTGGTGGAGAATGGTCCGTTGCGGGCGTCGTGGCGGATTGATTTGACGATGGAAGTTCCGGACAGTGCGGAGTTGAGCGGCAGGAACCGGTCGCAGAGCAGTGTGGTGTTGCCGATATCGACGACGGTGTCGCTGTCGAAGGGGAGCAGGCTGGTGCGGTTGAAGACGACGCTGGATAACAGGGCGAAGGATCATCGGCTGCGGGTGATGTTTCCGACGGGCATTATGACGGATTACGCGTGTGCGGATTCGGCGTTTGACGTGGTCGAGCGGTCGGTGCTGTGGGATGAGGTGGGCGACAATATGGAGTGTTATCATCCGTACAAGCCGATGCAGCGTTTTGTGACGGTGAGTGACGGGCCGGACGGTTTTTCGTTTATGAGCAAGGGGCTGGGGGAGTATGAGGTGCTGGACGATCGACAGCGGACGCTGGCGGTGACGTTGTTGCGGACGACGCGGGCGTACATGCGTGCCAACCGGGGCTTGATGACGCCGGCGGAGTATGAGAGGAATCTGGGCCAGCATTGTCTGGGTCGTTTGGACATGGAGTATGCGATTTGTCTGCATAGCGGTGGCTGGCGGCAGGGCAGGGTGCATGTGCTGGCGGATGGGTTTCGGGTGCCGATGCGGGCGATACAGGGCGTGGCCAAGGCAGGCGCGTTGCCGGCGACGTATTCGTTATTCTCGCTGGAGCCGGCGGAGGCGTTGGGGGTGTCGGCGTTCTACTGGAGCGAGCAGGCGGGCGGTTATGTGTTAAGGTTGTGGAATGTCAAGAAAGAACAGGTGCAGGCGAGGATCGTCTTCAATGTGGCGGTGACGTCGGTGGAGGTGATTGGGCTGGATGAGCGGGCGTTGGAGGGGACGTTGACGGTAGAGGGAGGCGCGGTGCGGTTGACAGTGGGCGGATCGCGGATTGTTACGTTGTTGGTGAAGCGGTAGGGGAAGAAGGTCCAGCAGCGGCGCTGTGGTTTTGTGGAGGTGTGGCGTCGCGTGTGTCAGGGGTTATCGAGTTGGAGGCCGACGATGGTGACGTCGTCCTGGGGGTGGAGGGAGCCTTCTTCTCGATCGATGATCTGGACGAGTTTGTCGCACATGGTTTGGATGTCCAGGTCGGCGAGGCTGCCGAACTCTTTTCGGAAGCGGAGGGGTTCGTCGGGGCCTTCGTTGACAAAGGCGACTTCGACGCCGTCGCTGTAGAGGAGAAGTTTGTCGCCGGGGTGCAGTTGGGCGGTGGCGGTTTCGAATTTTTGTTCGGGGAAGACGCCGAGGAGGGAGCCGCCGACGTCGAGTTCGGTCATTTGTCCTTTTTTGTTGATGCGCATGGGTGCGGGGTGGCCTGCGCTGGCGATGCGAAGTCGTAGGGTCTTGGTATTGAGGAAACCGTAGCAGCACGTGACAAACTGGAAGCTGCTGAGGTCTTGCTGGATCATGTCGTCGTTGAGACTCTTGAGGGCGTTGCCGGGG
>CAYNXW010000372.1:0-2878 GCA_964401265.1 uncultured Pirellulales bacterium
CGGCACGAGGTCGGCGGGCGCCGTCGCGGAGGCCGTCATCGGGCGTCCACGGGCGGTGAGCGGCGCGCCGCGCGCGAGACCGCTGGCGCCACTCGCGACGACCGACAGCGAGCCGGAGATCGTGCCGGTCGGCGCCGCCGTGACGGTGATGGCGATACCGTCGCTCTGACCGCCGTCGAAGTCGCTGGTGGCGATGATGGTGGTGGTGCCCGGCGTGCGGGCGGTGACCAGGCCGCGCGCGCCGACGGTGGCGACGCCGTCGTCGGCGCTGCTCCAGATGACGGCGCGGCTGGCGCCACCGGTGGTGGTGACGGTGACCGACAACTGCTGCGTGGCGCCAACCACCAGAGAGCCAGCGGGTTGGTCGATGCTCACCCCCGTCACGGCCGGCACGGGCGCCGGAGCGCTCTGGCAAGCGAAGAGCAGCGACAGCGCAACCAGGCCGGCCGCGAGGGCCCGCGCCAGACCGTTCGGGTGTGGCCATTCCATGCCACAGCATGGCGCGCGCACCTGGCAGCTTTCTGAGCTCGACGCCATCGGCGCTTCACGAACGAGCCCGACGGCACGCGGCGCGCCGTCGGGCTCGGGAGTGAGGGAGACGCAGGCTCAGCCCTCCGAGATCACCTCGAGCTTGATGTCGATCGTGACCTCGGGGTGCGGCCGGTAGGGCACGACGTACTCACCGAGCAGCTTGATCGGCTCGCGCAGGTCGATCTTGCGGCGGTCGATCTCGACGTCGAAGGCCGCCTGCAGCGCGTCGGCGATGTCGCGGTTGCCGACCGAGCCGTAGATGCGATCCTCGCCCGCCTTCACGCGGATCGTGATGGCCGCGTCGCCCAGCAACTCGGCCAGCCGCTCGGCGTCGCCCTTGCGCTCGGACAGCTGCCGCGCGCGCTGCATGAGGCGCGCCTGGAGCTCGCGCTGGTTGGCCTTGGTCGCCGGTAGGGCCAGGCCCTGCGGCACGAGCCAGTTGCGCGCGTAGCCCGGGCGCACCCGCACCATCTCGCCGGCGTCGCCCAGGTTCTGGACGGGTTCGAGCAGGATGACGTTCATCGCCGGACCAGCTTCTCCGTGATCGGGATGATCGCCAGCATGCGGGCGCGCTTGAGGGTGGTCGCCAGGCGGCGCTGGTGCTTGGCGCACACGCCGCTGCGGCGCCGCGGAAGGATCTTGGCCGTGTCGCTGATGTAGCGCCGCAGCATCCGGCCGTCGTGGTAGTCCATGATCTCGTGTTCGCCGGTGCAGAAGGCGCACACCTTGGGGCGGCGGCCGCGGCGGCCGCCACCGCGGCGGCGCTTGTCGGCGCCGCCCCCGCGGGAAGACTCTCTAGGCATTAGAAGGGCAATTCCTCTTCTGGTGGGAACTCTTCGTCGATGTCGAGCTGACGCGTCTGGGCGGTCGCCGCAGCAGCGGAGGGCTGCCTCGGTGGCCGGGTCCCGGCGCCACCAGAGCCGGGGCCACGCGTCAGGTGCTCGACGCGCGATCCTTCGATCCGCGTCGTGAAGCGCTTGTTGCCGTCCTTGTCGGTCCAGGAGTCGTTGACGAGGCGTCCGATGACGAACACCGGATCGCCCTTGGCCAGCGTGGCGGAGGACTCCGCCAGCTCGCGCCAGACGTTGATGTCGATGTAGTGCGTGCGTTCCTGGTCGTTGCCGCTGCGGTCGCGGAAGCGCTCGTTGACCGCCAGGCTGAAGCGCGTGACCGCGCTGCCGTTGGGCGTGTAGCGCAGCTCCGCGTCGCGCGTGAGGTTGCCGATGAGCATGACCTGGTTGAGCGCGTCGCGCAGGCGATGCTGGCCGCGCACGTCGGTGACGGTCGGCTGGTCGCCGCGACCCCCGAAACCGAGGACCTCCACGCGCTGCGCGTTGACGTCGAGCGACGAGCGCTTCTGGCCGTCCGGCGTCTCCCAGCTGCGGTAGTTCAAGCGGCCCTCGGCGTACACCGGGGCGCCCTCCTCCAGCTGGTTGGCCAGCGACTCCGCCTGGGCGCCGAACACGGTGACCCGGTGGTACCAGGCCAACTCGCGCGGCTGACCGTCGTCTCCGATGACGTGGTCGTTGCCGGCGAGGTTCAGCTCCAGGATCGCCAGGCCGCCCGGCGTGTAGCGCAGCTCGGGCGGCTGCGTGAGCGTGCCGACCAGGTAGACGTTGTTCAGTCCTCTTGCCATCGTTTGCTCCTCACCGCCTGCGGTCACCGAAGGACGGGCCCTCGTGGAAGCGGGCGGTCGTGCTCAGGCGCTCGCGGCTTCGCCTTCGGCGGCGGGCTTCGCCTTGCGCGTCTTCCACTCCGGACGGTCCTTGACGACCAGGACGCGCATGACGTTATCGCGCTGACGCAGGGCGGCCTCGATCGTCTTGGGCTTGTCGAGCGGCAGGTCTAGGCGATAGATCAGATAGTAGCCCTCGCTGCCCTTGCGGATCGGGTAAGCGAGCCGCCGCAGGCCCCACTCGTCGAGCTCCAGCAGCGTGCCGCCGGCGCGGTCGAGCTGCGTCTGGACGGCGTCCTTCTCCGTCTGGATCTGGGCTTCGGAGAGTCCGGGGTCGAGGATCAGGTTCAGGTCGTACTTCGCGGTTTCGGCCATGGGTGCACCTCCTCTCAGGAGCTGGTGGTGGCACCCGGGTTCGCGCGTCCGACGAACCCTGAGCCGCGTCCGCCGGAGGCGGCACACGGAAGCACGCGAAGCCCCGGTCGGGGGCCGCGACGCCCTCGTCCACGCCCCGAGGGGCTCGGCCCCGGCAGGGGCTGGTTCCCGAAGGGAACACCGGCGCCAGGCGCCATGGACGATCGAGGGGAGCCGTCGGTCGAGGGTGACCGCGAAGCGGTCACACACGCGCAAGGGACGTCACCTTCCCCAGCGTAGGCTCACGGGACCGCGCCC
>CAYNXW010000373.1:0-2872 GCA_964401265.1 uncultured Pirellulales bacterium
GAAAAAAGCTGTGCCATGGCTAATATTATTTATCCTGGCGGCGGTCATGGCATCACTGCTGTTTTCCGGCTGCCAGAACCTGAGTTTTATCCCCGGAGCCAGTTATGGATATTATATCTGGGAGCAGGACGGCAGGCTCCATATTTCCTGGAGTACAGACAGGAAGGATGCAGCCTTTTCCGGTTATGTCTTAACAGACGGACAGTTTGCCTCCATAGAGGCAGTAGGCTGGGAAGAAGAAGATATCTGGGAGCTCGAAGGCCGCAGCCTTTCCTATAGGTCGACCCTGGATGCAGATGATTATATGGACGGTATCATACTGGATATAACCGGCTATACCTATATAGAGCTGGATACTGGCATAAACGGCGGATATGACCTGTCCAGGGTGCATGCAGGCGCTTTCCTGAATAATCCGGAAACCAGCCCTTTCCGCATCACTCCCGGTTATTTTGATAAAATAAGGGATATCCCCTGGTATGAAAGGCACCCTTTTTCCGGCTTTTTCTATAAGCTTTATGCCAATAAATATTTTACCTTTGCCTTCATCTTTATCACGGGAGCGGTGGCCATAGAGCTTTTAAGGATAACTGTGTTTTCTAAAAAGATGCGGAGGAAGCTCTATGTCGCCATATCGTATATGGCTCTTATACTGCTGGAGGCTGCAGTATATCTGCTTCTGAGTTTTTTTGTTTTGTAAAATAGTAACGGAGACATATTGAAAGTATTTCTTATCGGGGTAGACGGACAGCTGGGCTCGGACATAGACAGGTATTTTTCTTCCCGGGGCGTGAAGGTGCAGGGGCTTATAGGCATCAGTCAGGTGGATATATGTGACCTGGAGGGCACCCGGAAGCTTATAGGGGAGTCCGGGCCGGACCTGGTGATAAACACTGCTGCCTACCACAATGTAGACCTTTGCGAGGACAGGATGGAAGAAGCATTCAGGGTCAATGCTGCCGGGGTGAAGAACCTGGCTTCCATATGCCGGGATATGGATATCCCGCTGATGCATTTTTCCACTGATTTTGTCTTTGCCGGGGACAAAAAGACCCCTTATAACGAAGATGACTGCCCCGGTCCCCGCAGCATATATGCCATCTCCAAGCTGGCAGGGGAGAAGGTGGTCCAGTATATGCTGGATAAATATTACCTGGTAAGGTTTTCCGGGCTATACGGCCATGCCGGGTGCACAGGAAAGGGTAATATAAACTTCGTTAAGACCATGCTCAGGCTTGCCGGGGAGAAGAAACAGGTAAGGGTGGTAGATGACCAGGTGCTAACCCCCACCAGCACAAAGGATGCAGCGGAAAAGCTTTTTGAGCTGGTCCAGGCAGGAAAATACGGACTGTATCACATGACCAATACCGGGGAATGCTCCTGGTATGAATTTGCCCGCCAGATATTCAGTTTATCCGGCAAAGATGTGGATATAAAACCCATAACCAGCAGAGAGCTGGGTGCCAGGGCCATAAGGCCCGCCTATTCAGTCCTGGATAATGCAAACTTAAGGAGAGCCGGTATTCCCGATATGCGGCACTGGAAGGAAGCGCTCAGGGATTATTTATTATCATCGTGAGAATTCTTCTTTAACAGATAGAGGATATTTTCCTGATTCAGCCTTATCCGGTTCAGTATATCGGCGGAAAGGCCCACTATGAAGAATATGACCGCCAGGAAGAAAAAAGCCGCTCCCACGAAGCCCGACCAAATATTAGGGCTGAATGTACCCCTGGATATATAGGTGGCAAGAAGCACAGCTTCAAAAGCAATACCAGTTATAAGGAATACCAGCGATATGACTGAGAAGAATGCCAGGGGCCGGTAATCCCGGTAGGTCCCCAGTATTATCTTGAGCGTGTTTATGCCGTATATAAAAAGATTCGAGGCTACCTTTGACTTCCTGGAAGGAAAATACCTGACATCTATGGGTATCTCCCTGATATTTAAGCCCTTGAAGGAAAGATCGATGAAAGTCTCCTGGGTATAGGTAAACTTTCCCTGGAGATTAAGCAAGATGAGGGCTCTTTTAGAATAAGCCCTGAAGCCGCAGGACACATCCAGGTACTTTTTTCCCACCAGGCGGCTGATAAGAAGAGACATGAGCCTGTTTCCCCATAACTTTGCCGCAGGCATATGAGGTATAGGCTTTTTATCTATAAACCTGGAAGCGGTCACGAATTCCGCGCCTTCATCAAGTATGGGCCTTAAAAGCCCGGGTATATCGGCCGGATCGAACTGGGCATCCCCGTCTATATTTACCATAAGGTCAAAACCATTTTCCACGGCATGGTCAAGACCCCTGCCAAAGGAATATCCCACACCCATGGTCTTGTGATTATCAATGACCTTCACGCCCGATTCCCGGGCTATCTCTGCCGTCCTGTCGGTGCTTCCGTCATTTACAATCAGGGTGCTGATCGAATCCACGCCGTCTATGGAGGCGGGTATCCTTTTTATTACCTCTCCTATTTTCTCCTCTTCATTAAAGGCAGGTATGATTACCAATAATTTTTTCATTATTCCAGTTTCCAGTCCCTGATAGCATTCATGTATCTTACCATGCCCAGAAAGAAATCATCACCCGAGTATTCTGCATAGGCGATAAGGTCTTTGGGCAGGCATTTGCCATTTACCCCCATTTTGCCATTGAAAGGTACAGACAGGTGATTTTTGCCTATCCATTTTCTTTTATACATAGCGTCTCTTACCGCATCATAATCTATATTTTCCTTCTTGCAGATCCTGTAGAGATAGTTGGCAAATATAACTTTAACAGCATAGAAATTATTTATTGAATACTTTATAGTCTCAGCTATCTTATTATCAGTTTTTATTATATGGCTATCTATAAAATCTTCTTCATAGAAAA
>CAYNXW010000374.1:0-2870 GCA_964401265.1 uncultured Pirellulales bacterium
ATAGGATACATATCAATAACAAAAGCATGCAGAGATGACTGGCAAGATTGGTGGGAGGTGACGCATACGGTCCCCTCATGTTTTCAGGAGACATGGATCGCCGATACATTCTATGACGGTCCAAGCGTGGGATCCAATCGGGCCTATCAATACGGTGCCAAACACGTTGGATTGCCTGAGTGGGCCTCCAGGCGTTATGGTCCTTATCAGCAATTCTTCCACTCGGATTCAGCTTGGCACACAGCAAGCTACCGATCAATTAACATCATTGGAATGGCAGGAACCTCGCTGGCAATTCATCTATATCGAATTAGAGCAGAGTGGGATCGGCAGGCCTTGCTTGACTATTTCGACCGGTGGTACTTCACCTCGGAATACAACAACGGACTTTCGGGCATTTCCCCTTTCGTCTTGAACATGTGGAACACCTACCGCGCCAACTACGGCCCCATCTGGTCGGACAAGCGTCCTAGAGCCGCTGCTACGGCGGAAAGCCCCGTCGTTGATACTGTGGACGCCGCCGGCCTGGGTAGCGAACTGGTCGAACTCAACGGTTCCGGGTCGACCGATCCGGACAACGATGTCGCCCAGTACCTCTGGTTCGAGGACGGCGAGCAGATTGCCAGTGGGGAGATAGTCCATCCGCCGTTGAGTGTTGGATCGCACACCATTACGCTGCGGGTTATCGACGCCGAGGGTCATGAGGACACCGCAACCGTCACGGTTGCAGTTCAGGCCCCGCCGGTGGCAAAGCCGGCACTCAAGTACCCTGGCCAGGCTTTTGCTGCCAACGACTTGACCGGCTCGGTCACTGTTGATCTCAACGGTTCCCAATCGACCGACCCTGACGGCACGATCGTCAGCTACGTTTGGTCGGAGGATGGCTCGCCCGTGGCCACAGGGCCTGCGCCCCCACCGTCTCTCTGGCTGAGGGCTTGCACACCATCATGCTGACCGTCACGGACAACGACGGCCTCACCGGCAGCGACACCGTCAGTGTCAGCGTCCAGCCGAAACCCACACCGTACAGCATCAACACCACCATCGGCCCCGGCGGCTCCATCGACCCGGTGGGCCCTGTCAATGTCGACAGCGGCGGAGCGTACACGTTCACGATTGCTCCCGACCTCGGCCACGAGATCGCGGACGTCCTGATCGACGACAGCTCCGTCGGCCCTGTCAGCAGCTACGAGTTCGCCAACGTCACGGCCAATCACACCATCGAGGCCCGTTTCAGTCCGCTGGCCTACACCGTCACCGCCAGCGCCCAGCCGGGCGGCTCGATCACTCCCAGTGGCGACCTGCCCGTCAATCATGGCCAGCCGTTGAGCTTTACCCTGGCCCCCGGTGCTGGCTACGTCATTGAAGACGTGCTTATCGACGGCGTCAGTCAGGGCCCGCTGACGAGCTATACGT
Organism: uncultured Pirellulales bacterium; assembly: GCA_964401265.1. GTDB lineage: Bacteria > Planctomycetota > Phycisphaerae > Sedimentisphaerales > SM23-30 > CAYNXW01. The sequence continues at coordinate 1,417 of CAYNXW010000374.1, forward strand.
TCAGCAGCGTGACCGCTCATCGCAGCATCCAGGCGGTCTTCACCGCCATACCAAGTTACACCATTACAACTCCGGTGAGCGGTTTGGGCACCATCGAACCTGCCGGTCCCCTCCAGGTCACCGCCGGTGACACAATCGAGTTCACCTTCACACCCGCCCCCGATTACGGCCTCGGTGCGATACGCCTGGATGGTTCCAGCCTCCCCCTTGGCAACACGTATGTTCTGTCCAGCATCATCGCCGACCATACGTTGCAGGTCCAGTTTCTCCCTGAAACGGTCCTCAACGACAAAAAGCCTCCCAAGGTCACCAGCGCCGCCCCACGACGTGACGACATCCAGGCTCGGCGCAACACCTTGATCTCCCTGCACTTGGTCGACGAGGCCAGCGGCGTTGACCCTAATTCCGTCAGCATTGCCGTCAACGGCGAGCCCATCTATCAGGGCGGCTCGGCCGATTACACCAGCACCACCGGCATCTGCCGCCGCTACGGAAGCCCTGCCGACTACGCCTACATCTACCAGGCCAATGCCCCCTTCAATTTCGACCACGAGGTCCGTGTCGATGTCAGCGCCTGCGACGCCGCCGGTAACGCTATGGCACCACCCTGCAGTTATGCCTTCGCTACAGAAATGCATCGCTTCGGCAGCGCCACGGAGGTCACGCCGCCCACTATCGCTGCCGGCCAAGAGGCCCCCCGTACTGTCTGCGATAGGGCAGGTGCCCTCTGGGTCGTCTGGCACGCCGGACTGGAAGGGGCCCGCAACATCTACATCGCAGGCAAAAGCCCCACAGCCGACACCTTCTCCCCCCCTGTGCCCCTCGGCAGTCATGTGGCTGACCAGTGCCACCCTGTCATCGCCGCCGCCAACGACGGCTACCTCTACGTAGCTTGGCAGGACAAACGCCGTGGCAACTGGGACATCTACATTAGCAGTTCCGCCGACGGTCTCACTTGGTCGACACCCACGAGCCTGGCTCCTACGGACACCCCCCCCCGGCGAACAAATCTGCCCGGAACTGACCGTTGCCGACAACACCGTCTCGCTGGCCTGGCAGGACAATCGGGCCGGCAATTGGGACATCTTCCTAGCCAGCTCCAACGACCGTTTCGCCACCTGCGACGTGACCGCCATCGCCACCGACCCGGCTGACCAGACCGAACCGACCCTGGCCACCGATACTATGGGCAACCTCTATCTCGCCTGGACCGACCGCCGTCGTGGCAACGCTGACATCTTCCTGGCGACCTCGACCGACGGCCCCTGGATCAACACGCCTCTCATCTGTGACGCCGCCAACCAGAGCGAGCCTGCCTTGGCCGTCGCCGCCTCGGATGCTGCCCTGCACCTGGCCTGGGTGGACCACGGCATCGACCAGGGCGACATCCTCTACGCAACCTGGCCTGGAGGACTGCCCCCCCAGAGCCTTCAACCCACCCCTGTGCCTGACGA
>CAYNXW010000375.1:0-2865 GCA_964401265.1 uncultured Pirellulales bacterium
AGGTAGCCGGCGAAGGTGACCCAGGTAAGCCAATAGAGGTTGAGGAGGTAGTAGGCGAGGGCGGCGAGGTAGGTGATGAGGAGTGCAGCTCGGGTGTTTCGGGCGGTGGCGACGGCGAGGGCCCAGGGGGTCAGGGCGCACCAGGCGAGCCATGACCAGCCGATGGGTTGTTGGGCGGCGGAGAGCAGGGCGACGGAGACGAGTGTGAGCAGGGCGACGGTGGGTGTTTTGAGGTTGGCGCGTCGTTTGAGGTAGTCGCCGGGGAGGTTGATCTGTGTGACGTGTTGTTTTGGTTGTTGTTTCATGTGAGGGTGTGGTCTGGGGCGAAGTTTTTTTTTTCGGGGGCAAGATGCCCATGCCATGTTAGTCGTTCATGAGTTCTTCGAGTCGTTTACGGAGTTGGGCGGTATGGGGGCCGGGTTGGCCTTTGGCTATGGGTTGGCCGTCGACGGAGGTGATGGCGAGGACCTTGGTGGTGGTGCCGGTGAGGAAGACCTCGTCGGCGTGTAGGAGTTCGTCGAGGGAGAAGGATCGTTCGAGGGGTGTCAGGCCGATGTCGGTTGCGAATTTGAGGAGGATGTGGCGGGTGATTCCGGGGAGGATGTTGGCGGTGAGGGGTGCGGTCTGGAGGGCGCCGTTTTTGACGATGAGTACGGAGGAGGCGGAGGATTCGGTGATGAGGCCTTTGTCGTCGACGAGGAGGGCGTCGTAGGCGCCGGCTTTGGTGGCGGCGTGTTTGGCGAGGACGTTGCCGAGGAGGTTGAGGGATTTGATATCGCAGCGTTTCCAGCGCCAGTCGGGGTGGGTGATGGCGGGGGCGGTGAGTGGTTTTTCGTGGTTGCGTTGGGTGATGGTGAGGAGGAAGTTGGGCGTCCAGTGGTCGTCGTAGTCGTGGTTGCGCTGGGCAGAGCCTCGGGTGACGTGGAAGTAGACGAGTGGTTTGGAGAGTTGTGCCTGTTGGAGGGCGTTGTGGAGATGTTGTTCGATTTGGGAGAGGTCGACGCGGTCGGCCATATCCATTTTTTTGAGGCTGTTTTTGAAGCGTTGGAGGTGTTGTTGGTAAGCGAAGAGTTTGTGGTTGTGAGCGGCGATGACTTCGTAGACGCCGTCGCCGAAATAGAGGCCTCGGTCGAAGAGTGCGGGCGGCGCCTGGTCGAGGGGCAGGACCTGATCGTTGACAATGGCGAGTTCCATGGGCGTGCTCCGATGATATGACGAGCGTGTTGTACGGTTCATGAGCGAGTATAGGGGCAGAAGGGGTATTGGCCCAACTGCAAAATGGCAAAAGGCTCTGGTTGGGGGGCAATCGCACCTAATGAGTTCAGCCCAGTTGAGCACTTCAGTATTGCGGGCTGCCTGATGAAAAAGGGATCTTAGCCTCGGTTCTGAAGCTGCAGGGCCAAAAAACGGAAGCTGGCAGGAGTTGGCACTTTCGTGTGCACAATGCAGAAGGACACGCTGAAGCGTGAACTCTTACAGAAGAGGGCGGTTGGAAGAATCCCCCGATTTTACATCGGGGGCTGGAGTGCGGGGGTTTACGGTTTTGGTTCTTGCGATGCCAGGGAGAGGTTGACGGGGGCCCTGGCGAGCGTTATAAGCAGTGGGGCAGGTCTCTTCGGGAGCGTGGGATGGCAGGTCAGGCAGGTACGGACAATATGATTTGGATCGCGGGGGTATTGGCGGTGCTGCTGTTGGTCGTGGTGGTGGGCTCGGCGGTGGTGTACCGTTTGCGGAAGCGTGCGGTAGGCCCAGTGGGTCCACTGGGGAGCGATCAGGTGAGTTTTACGCTGGATCAGTTGCGTCAGATGCGTGACGAGGGGGTTTTGTCTCAGGCGGAGTATCAGCGGATCCGAGAGAAGCTTTTGGAGGGCCAGGGGGACTGAACCGCGTCTGCCTGTGGGCGTAACAGAGGTTGAGGGCATTAGGCGGTCCGGTGTAGGTGGTGTATGTTTTGGGAGGGTAAGCACGGTTAATTGGGCTGCCTTTGGGTCAAGTGCCGATAGTTAGGGCAGCAGGATGCGGTAAGCAAGATTGCATCGTTGCCGGTGACGGCTTATAATATCGGACGAAAGGAAGGACAATATGGCAACGAAGAAGAAGAGTGGTGGTACAGGCGGCACGCCTCCGCGTCGTCGGGGTGGTTCGTGCAGTTTTTGCGGCAAGAGTGAGCGTGAGGTGGGTCCGGTGATCGAGGGTCCGGACCAGATTTTCATATGCGCCAGTTGCGTGGATTTGTGCTCGAACATTATCCGGCAGGAGCGTCGGAAGGTGGGCCAGGGCAAGGCCTTGCTGGGCAACATACCGTCGCCGCGAGAGATTAAGGAGACGCTCGACGAGTATGTGATCGGCCAGGACAAGGCGAAGAAGAGTCTGGCGGTGTCGGTTCACAATCACTACAAGCGTCTTTGTCACGTTCTGGGGGCGGATGACGACGTTGAGATCGAGAAGAGCAACGTGTTGCTGATCGGGCCGACGGGTTGCGGCAAGACGCTGTTGGCGCGGACGATGGCGGATTATCTGAACGTGCCCTTTGCCATTAGCGACGCGACGACGCTGACGGAGGCGGGTTACGTTGGCGAAGACGTGGAGAACATTTTGCTGCGGCTGTTGCAGGCGGCGGAGTACGATCTGGAGGCGGCCCAGCGTGGGATTGTCTATATAGACGAGATTGACAAGGTGGGCAAGACGAACCAGAACGTGAGGATAACGCGTGATGTGTCGGGAGAAGGAGTACAGCAGTCTCTGTTGAAGCTTCTGGAGGGTACGGTGGCGAACATACCGCCGCAGGGTGGTCGTAAGCATCCGGAGCAGCAGTACATTCAGATGGACACGAGTCAGATTCTGTTCATATGCGGGGGGACGTTT
>CAYNXW010000376.1:0-2864 GCA_964401265.1 uncultured Pirellulales bacterium
TGCCGGCAGCCAGGTCCTTCATGGTGTCGTCAATCGCCCCGCAAACGAGGTCCGTCGCTATGCGTGTGCTCTCGATCTCCGCTGGCGTCTTGACCATTCGGGTCTTGAGGAGCAACCCGGAAGCGTTCTTGATGCGGATCTTTGGGAACTCCTTCTGGATCGCCGCCACGGCGCTCATCGACATCTTGTCTTCGACGCCGACGACCGCTTCGCCCAGCTTCTTCTTCCTGATGGCCTCGATCAACGCCGGGGTGTCGCCGGGCGTGTGCTTCATCTTCATGAAGGCGAACTTGGCCTTGTCCGTGGCGGTGAAGGGGCCAGTGGTTTCGTTGAGCCAGGCCGTGTCGGAGAAGGTTGGAGTGAAAGTCTTGGGATCCCATTCGGCGAGGGTGTCCATGATCCAGTCCAACTCGCCCACGATGCCGACGACGGGGTCGCCGGCGGCGACGATGGCATAGTTCTGGACGCCAGAGAACTGATCGTGAACGCCCATCCATAGTTCTGAGAGATAGCCGACCCCTTCGGGGGTGGAGCCGATTATGGCGTCTATCCCTTCCTCCTTCATGAGCCGTTCCAGTCTTGGCCGGTTCATCAGCTCGGCGGGTGTGGGTTGATGGGGCGCCGCGGGAGGGGCCGGGGCCGGATTGGCATTTGCGCTCAGAAGCGGCGCGCCCAGGATGGAATAGAGAGACCTGTTCAGTAGTTCGCGTCTGCTGGTCATGCGGTTCTCCAAAAGCAACTATAGAACACCTTCGCGGGCACGTGCGCCGCCGCGGGACGGCCGTGATCCGTCCGTAAGTTCGGAGCCAATCGGTCTGGAGTGGTTTCCGAAGCGGTTTTCGCGGTGAGGTTCGAATGGGCAGACGGAAACCGGTGGTGATGGACGCCGACTGGCAGCCGATGCCCTTTGCCCCGTGGGTTCAGACGCACTTATCCCATTTTGAGAAATTTGAAAATTCTGAACTCTCTTGTTTTCAACGACCCCGCGCACCCGGTTTTCGGATTAGCCGGGCAAGGGCAACAATCGGAGCGCGCCGTGCCAGTTCATGAATCGCTTCCAACTCCGCGCCAGCCGCAGAATCGTTCGCCGGGCGTGATGAATCAGCTTGCCCGGCGTGTTGATGATCAGGAACCGAAGTCGTTTCGGCCGCGCCGCCAGAAGCTCGGCCGGCAGCGCCAGCCGCTTCAGCGCCGTCAGCACATTGAAACAGATCACCGCCAACCGCAACCACGCCGCGTTCGCCCCGAAGCGGCTACACGGCATCACTCCGCCCGCCAACTCGTTCTTGATCACATCATGTGCCGCCTCAATGGTACCCGCCTTCTCGCGATGCCATTCGAGCAGCTTCTGAGGCTTCCAATCCCAGAGATTGGTTGCCACCGCAAAGTGCTTCACCGAGTTGCCATCGGCAAACAGCTCCTGCTGCTTCTTGCGAATCCGGATGGCGACATAACGCAGGGGCTCCCGGTAGCGGTTCTCCCGAGTCTCTTCCGGATAGTAGTCCACCTGGGCGCATTCCTTGATCGCTTCACTGTCCTCGCTGTAGAGTTCCCAGCGCTCGGCGGGAGTCGCGAGAATCTCTTTGTGCAAGGTCGGATTCATGCGGGCGCTCACCGCAAAGCCAATGAAACCGGCCGGCCCGCCGGGGCGCTCCTCGTTCCGCAGCCAGCTCAACAACGATTCTTCATAGCTGCCCGCATCGCCCCGAAAGTAGCGTTCCTCCACCGTCGAGGGCAAGGCCTGAAAGGCCCGCTGCGTCACCGCGAGCGGTTCCTGTTGCGCCGGCACGTTCCCGTCCCGAAACTCGTCGGACACTACCACGTTCATCTCCGCCCACAGCGCCAGCAGTGGCTGATAACCGCTCGGGCCTTGGTAGGTCTTCTTGGCCTGTTTCTTCCAGCTCTCGATGATCGTTCCGTCCAGATCGACGGTGGCGATCTCTTGATCGGCGCACCGCCGACCCAACTCCTGCACCAGGTCCTGATTCACCTGCGCCAAACCACGCAATGGCGCACTCTCGGCGGGTATATAACTCACCTGATTGAGTCCTAACTGCTGCTGCGCCTGCTCGATCTTCTCCTCTTCATGAAACTGGTAGAGAAACTTGCGTGCTCCCTCCGGGCCGGGCACATCGTAGCCGAGCATCTCCGCTACGCCCGGATCCTCCTTCAGATGCGCGAAATCTTCCAGACACTCTCCCCCCACCGCATTCAACACGAGGAAACTCTCCACATACGATGGCTCGTCAGGACCACGCCGCCGCTGCTTCAGATGAAGATTGCGTTTCACGCTGCCCGGCACGTCCAACGACCGGATCGTGCGCACAAGCAACGGCAAACCGCCCCACGCCGTCACGCATTCGTCCAACGGTTCCGGATCAATCTCGAAGAGAAACTCCCCTTCGGCCGGCGATTGCTCCCGTTTGCGTCTCATTGCAAAAACAACAGCAATTCCGCACCCATTCGGTGAAGTCCGCAAAACCAATCATTCCCCGCCGCATCACTCCACACCGCACCTTCCGCTCAACACCGGGAATCTCTTACGGACGGATCACGGCCTCGGGTGCGGCTGCTACTGAAGGAGAATCGTCACCTGCGCCGTAAGCCCCGGCCTCACCTCCGGCGTTGGATTCTGAAACGCAACCACAACCTCCCCTACCCGCATCTCGCTGACGGTTCCTTCGAGCGCCTGGTCCGGCAACTCCGCAACGTTGATGTACGCGGTCTGGCCTGGACGGATGCGTTCCATCTCCGCCGGGTTCGGCTCCAGAACGACGTACATTTCACTCAGGTCGACGGCTATCTGGAAGAGAGCCTCCAAGTCCGGATGCACTTCCCCGCCCTGCCTGGCGGCCATCCCGGTA
>CAYNXW010000377.1:0-2852 GCA_964401265.1 uncultured Pirellulales bacterium
TTGATGTCTTCGTGCTTGCGTGTAATATTCTTCGTCAGCGCCGCCTTTTCGTCCGTCTTGAGCTTTTCACGCAATTCAGCGAACTTTATCTTGGGGTAATCTTCATTCCTGTCTTTATTGTCCCACCACAGATCGTTCTTGCCAATATGAAACGTCAGGTTGTCGGGATAACCGTGCACCGCCGCCCCAAAGTCTCCGTTACCGATGGGCATCGCCTGACGCCAGTCCGGAACGGTGCGATCACGATGAAAAGACTGACTCTCCGCCCGCTTGACAGGATCCACCTTGAACCGCAGATGCTCCCCCGACATCGCCTCGTTCGGCATCCGTTTAAGCAACCCGTTCCTCGTGTCTTCTCTCGCCAATAGCGGGCCAGCACACATTGCAACCACAATACCGATTACTTGCTTCCACGACATAATCATCATCTTCATCATCATCATCTTCTTCTTCTTCTTCTGCTGCGGCTGCGGCTGCGGCTGCTACTCTACAGACACAGCACTGACAATAGAAACGGCGACAATATGCCTTACAAACCGTCACAAAGTGATTACCGGCACCTTCTCCAGCGGCACATCCTTACGTTCAATCACATAGATACGTTTGTCTGCAGTATCAAACGTAATAATCTCGTCCGCATCGGCACCGTCCACTTGCTTGACAATCTTGCCGCTGGCCAGATCACGCACCTGCACGTCAACACCTTCGCCAAACGGCTGAACCAGATTACACGTGTTACCACGCAGGCTCTGAATCAATACGTAAGGCACCTTGCCGTCACGCATCTCCGAGCTGATCAGGAACGCACCACGCGTCCTGAGCGAATGGAAAGCATAATGGCCTTCGAGCGGATTGGCCGGAAACAGCCTGATGTCGCCGCAATGCGATTGCAGCATCAGCTCAGTGATGAACTCCGAGGCGCAAGCCGAGGTGATGTCAACATCGAACCCCTGGGTGCCGTCTGCATCTACCGCGAATTCGCGGTGGTACGACGCATTGTCACTCTGGTTGATGTTGCCCCCGTCGCGCGTCTTGGGGTATATGTCGAGTATCTTTGCCGCATATTCACGATCACCCATACGAGCGGCCGCTATGAAGCTGAGGCTTATGTCCCAGGCGTAAGGCTGGTGGCCCAGATAATGTTCGTAAGTCGCCCGCGCCTGTTGCCGCATCGCAGGTGTACCATGCCACGCATCCGCCTCTTCGCCGATCGACACCGGGTAGAGGTCGTGAAGGTCAAGGATAACCGTTCCGCCACCGGCCAATTGGGCGCCCAAAGAGTTCTTCCAGCGCCCATCGGGCAACGCCTCATAGTCGGGTATGCGCTTCAAGGCGTCACGCCAGTCGGCGGCCAGGTCGGCGTCGACACCAAGCACATCGGCAGCCTTGGCAGCATCTTTGAGCGTCAGACGGATCATGGATACGTCTGCCAGGCAGTTGGTACGGTACACCGCAGCTTCGAGGTAATGCGAGGGGAATACTATCAGATTACCCTTCTCGTCCTCGATGAGATAGTTGCGGTAGAACGTGGCCACGTCCTTGAGCATCGGGTAGCCCACACGCCGCAAGAAATCAATGTCACCGGTAAACTCATAGTAGTCCCAGGCATACTTCACCGACTCGCCCGAACCGGCCAGTATTTGATTCCCGTCGCAAGTAGGCGTCTGAAGTGGGTAGCCACGCCAACTGAAAGAATGCGGATAGGCCATGCCCTCGATTCCGTAATGCCTGCGCACGTGGGGACGTAGTGGCTCGCGTACTCGGTTCAGCAGACCGAACCAGGGTTCCATCGTCTCGGCGTGGTTGGTAGCCAGCAGGCCCATCTCGGCACGCGTGGTTTCGTACGTCAGAATGAACATACCCCATCCCGGAGCGTTCGACGCTTGCCACGGGGGCGTATAAGGCGGACACACCTTGCCCGGCCGTCGCGCCGATGCCGCACGGTAGAGCCCCCAGTACCAGGGCCGTTCACGAACCGCGTTAGGCAGCGCCACCCAGGAACGCTGCCAAAATTTGGCCCACCACGCCTCGTGCCGCTCTCGCAGCGCTTTCCAGCCGATGCTCTTGGCGCGTTGGACTCGGCGTCGGGCCTCGGCCGAATGCTCAGCCGTGTCGTTGTTGCTCACCACCGTCAGATAGAATGTAATCGGACCTGCCCCGGTCCGCCCGCGTGCGAAAACGTCGTGCCCGACAACGTGCAAATCAACCCCCTCGGCGTCGGTTGCCAACGCCACCGAAAAGGCGTCTTCGCCCCGCAGGTCCATGTCAAACCAGGCCAACTGTTTCTCTGCATGCATCTGAGGCTGATAGAGCTTGTCCACCTCTTCGGCCGTTATCTTGGGCGTATGCATGCCCGGCTCCATCGGATCACGACCGAACTCGAACCGCACGATGCCCCAGCCACTGCCATGCGGCGTCGCCCGGATGACCAGCACGTCGTCCGTACGGGAAACAAACGATTCCACTCGCCCGGACATATCGCCCCCATAGTGTTCGTTGGCGCGAAAACTGCTCGTCGCAATGGCGCTGGCCAAATCCAGCTTCTCGCCGGTCCTATAGAAGACCGCCGAGCGACAGAGCTGAAGGGTAAATCGCGCACACGAACTCATGTGGGCCCGCCCCGTGCCGGCCGCGTCCCAGCGTTTTTGCAGGGTACTGAGTATCTTCTTACTAACCGACTTGTCACCACTACGTAACCGGCGACGAATCTCCTCGACGTTCATAAAGGGATAGGCCTCTTCATGAGGCGTGGGCATATTATTCCACCAGACATCATTCTTGCCAATGTGCCACGTGAGATTGTCCGGATAGCCGTGCACTGACGCACCCATATCACCATTGCCGATGGGCAT
>CAYNXW010000378.1:0-2842 GCA_964401265.1 uncultured Pirellulales bacterium
TGATTGTGAACGACGGTCGTTGGCCTATCGGGCTTGTTGGCGTTAGAGGGCATGTCGATTCCACCACGGCCGTCGGTTTGACGCGTGTGAACACGGAGCCAGACACGAACTGTCGAGACGACACCACATACTATAAGGAGCTCTTGGCCATATTGTAAGGGTGAGCCGTGGCGTTGCAATCAATTTTGCCGGCGTCTGGGACATTTTGTCTTGAGGCCGCGGCAAGAACGTGTCAACAGTGTCGTAGAGGCTCCTCCTTGCGGTGGTCAGGCGGGCTGGTGTATTATGGGGGCGTTGAGAGCGGCGTTTTGGTGGTGCGTTGTTGACTAATGATGGGAACACAGCATGAGTGGACAGGTCAGGGACCTATGGCAGGGCTGTTATAAGATTCCGTGGCATGAGGAGGACTTCAGCCGAAGGATGCTGCGGGAGCACCTGACGCAGGAGCACGATTTGGCGAGTCGTCGGGCCCAGTGGATAGAGGCCCAGGTGGGTTTCATCAATGAGCGGATTCTTCGCGGCGCGGAGTCGCAAGTTTTGGATCTTGGTTGCGGACCGGGGTTTTATAGCCATCGGCTGGCACGTCTGGGACACCATTGCTACGGCATTGACTACGGGCCAGCTTCGATTGCGTATGCACAGGCCAACAACCCGGCCCCATCGCTCTGCAAGTTCATGCTGGGTGATATTCGAGAAGCACCATGGGGAGGACCTTACACGCTAGCCATGATCCTTTATGGAGAGTTTAATGTTTTTTCTCCCTCAGAGGCCAAGGCCCTGCTGGGCAAAATCGCTCAGTGCCTGGACACGCCAGGCCAGCTCATTCTTGAAGTGCAGACACCCGAAGCCATCGAACGGGTGGGCAGAAGCGCCACGACCGAGAAACACTACGAGGCAGGCCTTTTCTCCGATGACCCCTACTCTTGTCGAACGGAAAACTCATGGCTGCCGGAAGAAGGAGTCGCCCTCCAGACGTTTCACGTCACTCTCCAGGCAAGCGGTGCCAGGCGGGTCTATCGCAGCACCAGCAAGGCCTGGAGCGATGAAGACCTTACGACGCTGCTGCACAAAGCGGGCTTTACCGATATCGGTCGCTGTTGCGACTGGCCCTGCAATACGGATGGGCTGGCGCTGTGGGTCGCCAGCAGGCGTTAATATATTCCAGGAGTCTACAATACTTGTTTCATGTCGCCGCGGCGCGATAGTCACTGCGCCGCGGACATGCACATAAGCCACCCACCGGTATTCGCGAACGCCGACAGCTCGCCTTACCCTGCAGACGCCAACGACGCCCTGGCGGGCTGAACCGAGGGGCTGTGAACATGCCGCCTTCGCTCAAAAACCGCAGCTGGGACCGTCAATGAGACGCCGTGGCAAATCGGCAGCGGGAAGGTGCCGCCGAAGCACCCCAAAGGCCTGCGCCAGGGCAGCACCGACAAATAAAATACCTAAACCCATTCTTCACAAGCACTTACGCATACTGCCCCGCGGCCCCCGACAAGGCCCTGGCACAGGTCCTGCCTCATTTCTGAGGCTTCGGGTAAGCCCAAAGGGTTGAACTTGGCACATCAATGCATTATATTATGGGTAGTGTATCTGTGCATGGGCGGTTTCGCCCACCGTTTCGGTCCGGGCAATTACTTGACGCCCGCCTTTAGAGCTCTAGCTCATCAGGTGGTGAACAATGGAAGTGAACCTGGTCTTTTTCAAAAAGAACGGTCAACGACGCGACATCGCTCTCGAAAAGGGAGTAGCCGTGCTCGGACGTCGTCCTGAGTGCGATATTCGCATCCCGCTGGCGCACGTCTCGCGGAAACATTGCCGCCTCGTGGAACGGGAAGGGCAGGTCTCGGTGCAGGACCTGGGCAGCGCCAATGGCACGTTCGTCAACAACGAGCGGGTCATGGAAGCGGTGATAGAGGCGGGCGACCGCCTTCGAGTGGGGTCCATCGTTTTTGTCGTGCAGATTGATGGCACGCCGGCCCAGGTGGCCCAGCCGCAACTGGTGGAAAGCGCAGTGGCCGGCGGCGCTCTGTCGCAGGGCGGCAGCAGCGAGGCCGCTGGGCACAGCAACAGTGAGCCGGATCTTTCGCAGCACATTCCCGGCTCAAGCGGCGAAAGCGCGACGCTCGAAGGACATCTCGACGAGGTCGACGGACTGGACGATATCGAGTTGGACCTTGACCTGGACGACAGCACCGACGCTTAGAGGACACGCATTGACTGCCCGCCCGTTTGCACCACCCCCTGGCCTGGGGGACCACGCCGTAGAGCAAGAGGCCTTTTTGCCCAAAAACCCCCATACAAAGGTTTGACGTAGAGCTCTGCCGGCGGTATATATACAAATCTTGTGCCGTATGGGTCGTGGGTGGGCTGGGGACCCCGCACTGTTGGAGAGGTGTCCGAGCGGCTGAAGGAGCTGGTTTCGAAAACCAGTGTGCGGTTTCCGTACCGCGGGTTCGAATCCCGCCCTCTCCGTTTTCTCTTGCCCATCTGGCGGAACCTCCTTATGGATAAGCAGTTGCGCGTCCGCAACCCGGGACAGATCGCTCGTGCTTGCCTTGCTCAAAAGTCCGGACTGGCCACCCTGTGTCACGAAAAAGCGGCCGAAAATAAGCAAGGGATGTTGTTGCCCCGTTCGTTTCTGCACGACATCATCAATGGTCAAACCGCACTCGGGCTAAAATCCCTACTGGCCCTGGATACCGCAATCCAGCAGCACTTCAAGCATCAAACGGACATCGCCGTCACAATGCCAGACGCCTTTGCCGCCGACTTCCAGGAGAGGCTCCAAGCCACGGCGTAATTGCGGCGCCAGCTATTTCTCCAGAAAGTCCGGCAA
>CAYNXW010000379.1:0-2842 GCA_964401265.1 uncultured Pirellulales bacterium
AAGACCCCGAAAAAGGGCGTCGTTTTCAATCTGCAGGCCTCGTCCTCGGAAATGCGCGGCACTTTCGACTCGTTGCAGGCCTGCGGCTTCCAGTGCGTTCCCGATGTTGCCAAAACGTCCTGTGATGGTGGAAGGTGATATGACTGAAGCGATCTCATTCTTCGAAAGGCTTTGCTGTCCCAGCCTTTCTGCAAGGTTCTTCAACATCTCAACGATCTGTTCATTAGTATAGCGCGGCATAGAGCCTCCTGTTCGCCGAAACGCTCAAAGTATAAGCAGAAACGTCTCCGAAATCAAGGGCATTACCTGAATGTCAAAATTCTGGACGTGCAACGGGCTTGGCCTGGTACAAGGGCGTGGGGCGGTGCTTCCCGAGCCGATAATGTGCACATGGGGTCATTGTATTGGGATTGCCGGGGGAGTCAAGGAGAATAAAGGGTGCATGGGTGTGTTTTTTGTCCGGGATGGGGGGATGGGAGGGGACAATGTGGTCGGATATCTGGATTCCCGCTTTCGCGGGAATGACAATTCGGCGGGGCTTTATTGGGTGTGTGGGGGTACTGTTTGCACAAGGTGGTTGGCAGGTTGAGATTGCCACGTCGGCGAAACGCCTCCTCGCAATGACAAAGCGGGGACAAAGGGTGTGCGGATATCTGGATTCCCGCGTTCGCGGGAATGACAACGGTGTCGCCTGTGGCGACAAGTGATTTAACCGCGGGCAAGATGGCGGCGACACGGGAATCATGGGCGGGACGCTCATGCCACAGGATTATTTGGCGCGGTTTTGGAGTTCGGTGATGGGCATGGTGATGGGGCGGCCTATGGGGCGGCCTTTGCGGCAGGTGATGGTGCGGAGTTCGAGGGCGTTGCGGGGGACGGCGAGGGGTTGGGTGTATTTGGGGTAGAATTGATCGGGGAAGGTGCCGTCGAAGCAGTAGTGGATGGTGAGGTCGTCGATTTCGGTGGCGAGCTCGATGAGGAGGTTGCCATCAGCGTCTTTGCGGGGGGTGAAGATGGGGTCGTACATGGAGGGGGCGTAGTTGACGTGGGCGGCGTCGAGGCGTTGGAAGTGGTTGGTCACGCGGGGGTGGAAGGTGTTCCAGTCTTTGCGGCTGGCGGGGGACCAGGCGGTTTCGGCGATGGCGAGGCCTCGGGGCCAAATCATGTACTGGGCGTGGCGAAGAGTGGGGACGGATTCGGTCCAGAGGTTGCCCTGGATGCCGAGGATGAGGGCGGGGTCGACGCCGGGGGGTACGGGATCGAAGGTGTAGCAGGTGTTGAGTCGGCTGAGGCTGTAGGTGGGCGGTTCGATGACGGGGTCGCCCTGGAAGAGGTCGAGGTAGTAGTGGGGGCTGGGGGACATGACGACGTGGTGGTTCATTTGTGCGGCTTTGACGCCGCCGGCGAGGCCTCGCCAGGACATGACGGTGGCGTTGGGGGCGAGGCCACCTTCGAGGATTTCGTCCCAGCCGATGAGGCGTTTGCCGTGGCGGTTGATGATTTCTTCGCAGCGTTTGACGAAGTAGCTTTGGAGTTCGTTTTCGTTCTGGAGTTCTTTTTCTTTTTTGAGAGTCTGACAGCGTGGGCACTTGGCCCAGAAGCCTTTGTGGGCTTCGTCGCCGCCCATGTGGATGTATTGGCCTGGGAAGAGTTGGGCGATTTCGCCGAAGACGTCGTCGAGCAAGTCGTAGACTTCGGGCTGGGCGACGCAGAGGGTGTTTTGGATTTTGCCGTAGAAGGGCGAACCGGGGTTGACGTGGAAGGGGCCTTCGGTGCAGGCGAGTTCGGGATAGGAGGCGAGGGTAGCGAGGCTGTGGCCTGGGACGTCGATTTCGGGCACGATGGTGATGAAGCGGTCCTGGGCGTAGGCGACGAGCTGGCGGATGTCGTCGTGGGTGTAGAAGCCGCCATAGGTGGGTTTTTCGTTGGGTTGGGGCGGGTCGAATTTCCACCAGTTGCCGACGCGGGGGACGCGCCAGGCACCGATTTCGGTAAGTTTGGGTCGGGATTTGATTTCGATGCGCCAGCCCTGGTCGTCGGTGAGGTGGAGGTGGAGGGTGTTGAGTTTGTAGCGGGCCATTCGGTCGATGAATTGCATGACTTCTTGTTTGGTGAAGAAGTGGCGGGAGACGTCGAGGAGTATGCCGCGCCAGGCGAAGCGGGGTTGGTCGGTGATTTTGAGGGCGGGGACGGTCCAGGCGGTGTTGGGTTGTGGGGTGTCGGCTTCGATTTGGGGGGGCAGCAGTTGGAGGAGGGTCTGGACGGCGTAGAAGAGGCCTGCAGGGGCCGAAGCAGTGAGGCGGACGGCATTGGGGGAGATGGTGAGTTGGTAACCTTCGGAGCCGAGAGTGGACACGTCAGAGCTCAGGATGAGGGATACGGAGCTGGCGGCGTCCAGGTCGACGTTAGGGGGGACGACGGGCAAGTGCAGGCCGGTGGCGGGGCGAAGGTGATCGGCGAGGTAGCGGGCGATGCGCTGAGCCTCGGGGTGGTCGGAGGTCGTGATGGCGGTGGCGGCCGTGAGGGTAAAAGGTGCACCGCCGGTGCGTTCGAGGGAGACGGGCAGGGGGATGAGGGCGAGGGTGTCGGTGGGTGTCTGGGCCAGGGTAGGCAGAGCGAGGGTAAGCAGGGTGAGGGTGATGAGGGTATAGGTGGCGTTTTGGGTGTGCATGGGATTGTCCTTTGCAGGAGGTTCGTTTTCGGTCGGTCTGGTATGGGTGGATGATAGCAGAAGGTGAAGACGCGGGCAAGATGCCCGCGACACGGGATGGACGCGGGCAAGATGCCCGCGACACGGGGGGCACGCGGGCAAGATGCACGCGACACGGGGGGCACGCGGGCA
>CAYNXW010000380.1:0-2842 GCA_964401265.1 uncultured Pirellulales bacterium
CTTCACATTCAGCCAAATGCGGCGCCCTTCCGGATAACCGGTCGGCAGTTTATGGCCCGTCCGGTTGACCACGCCAACCTTAAGTAAGTCCCTCTCTTTAGACACGGTCATATCGGCCGCATTTTGCAGCATGTACCGGGCACGCGTAATGCCCGCCTGAAGCGCCGCCTCGTTGACCTGTCCGGGAAACAGGCTCGAAAGCAGCCCCGGCAGCCATGTGCTCCCGCCCGTCATATCGTGCAACGGAAGGTCGTCCCGAATCGGCGGCAAACCAAAGTTGCACCCCTGCCCGGTCGTGTCCCGAAGGTGACAATCCTGACACGTCGCCACAAACTCACGGTTGCCCCCAAACTCCGGCGCATAAACGCCCGTCACCGAATTGTAGTCACTGTTGAGCCATTCGCTGTACGTCCGCTCAATCGGCATAAGCGTATGAGGCGAAAAATCCGCCGCCGGCGCATCAAAGGCATTGGGCACATAATGGCCATTCGGATCCCTCTCAAATGCCGTGTTACTCACGTCATGACACGTGCCGCACAAAGCCGCCTCACGATGGAAGGGCGACACCAGAATCGGGTGCCCGCTCGTCGCGTCCACAAACGGTCCGCGCCGTGCCCCCGTGGGATCCACCACAAACTGCCCGTTGCCAAATTCCGTCGGCGCAAACGACAGACTCGCCAGAATGGCCCCGTCCTCAGCCGGGTTCTCCTGCGCCTCCACCGGGTCCACCAGTCGATGGCACAGATCACAACTGACCCCCGACGCGTCTTCAGGCAGCATCTGCGAACCGTCCGTCGGCACCGACCGCCCCCGTAGCCAACCTCGCGGAAGGTGGCACCGCAGACACAAATCCCCGGAATCCGGCGCGTCCTGATTCGCCACCGCCAGACACGCCTCAAATAGCGGATCGATCGACGCCTGCGCCATCATCGACCCCTGCCAGTTGAAGTAGGGCTCCACCGCCGCGTCGTAGTCACCATGGCACAGCGCACATGCCCCCGGATCGTTGAGCGTGCCCGCCTCGAAGGGCTGACTGCCCGGCATATCAAAGTCACGCAACGTCGTCGGCGCCAACCCACCAACAGGCGACTCGAGGGCAAAAACCGCATCACTGTCGTCCTGGCCTATATTAGAGGCATTATCGATAGCTATCACACGCAATATGGCGACCGTAGTAGGCCGATTCGCCGGAAACCACTCGAGCGAACCCGCATTGGCCAGCCCCAACGCAACCGGCAGAAAGCTCACCCCGTCATCCAGCGAAACATACACATCCACCCCCGCCACACCGCTGCTGTCAGTTGCCGACCACAAAACAGTCGTCGCCGTATTGGCCGTGAGCACTTCACCGCCATTGGGCGAGATGACGCTAACTTCAGGAGGCGTCGTGTCGACACCCGCACTGGGAACCAGGTGGCCCTCAATATCCGCCGCGTCAACATTCGAAACACTGCCCATCAAAGCCGGCGTCAAACCAGCAAAAGTGGGCGTGTTAATGTAAGTGAGCGTATCGGTGATTTCCGTCTCGTTCGAAAAACCGTCGCTGTCAGAGTCCTCCGACCCGATGCCCAGAATGGCCCCGACCGAACGATCTGTCCCTTCCACCGCCAGGCCATAGGGATTACGAGCCCCGCCCCCCGAAAAATCGTAGTGACACACCCCGCAATGCCCCGCACTGCTGGGCACATCATCCAACACCGTCCCCACCGCCAAAGGATACCCCTCGAAGAAATTACGCCGATATGGATTGCGCCCTGATGCCTGAGAGACAACGATCACAACGACAACAAGACTTGCCAGTGACACAACGCCCCTCAAACAGCCCTTCTTCGCAAGCTGGCATGAGCGCATGAGAGTGCTCCTCGAAAAGACCAGAACAACCGCCTGGGAGGCCCGATCCCCCACCGCTTGCCTTCCATGTCCGGAAACCGCCGCGTGAGCCGCAAACGAAGCGCAGCCTGGATGCACACGGCATTAGCTAAATTTATTATAGCCAAACCCACCGGCTTATTCAAGCCCCCCAGCCCCCCTGACCACCACCCGTTGCCCCGCTCAGCCGTGCCCCCCAAGCATCTCCACGATCATCTCCGTCACCCGAGCCGACGCCTGCCCCCGCCTCAACGGTGCCGTGAGCCCCTCCAGATCCCGTCTTATCTGCTCCCGCCGTCCCGCGTCACCCAACAGCTCCACCGCCACCCTCCCGGCCTCCTCCGTTCGGCTGCCCAAAGGCATGAACTCCGGCACCAACTCCCGCCCCGCCAGAATATTCACCAGCGAGAGATGCTTGGTCTTTATCAGCCAACGTCCGATAAGATGCCACTGCCACCCCGGCACATGATACAATATGATCATCGGACAACCCGCCCCTGCCACCTCCAGCGTCGCCGTCCCCGACGCCGCCACCGTCAGAGCCGCCCCCCGCGTCACCGCCGCCACCGCACCACATTGCACATCAATAGCCAACCCCCCTCGCACCTGCTCTCGCAACTCCCTGGCCACCTTCTCGCTCACCGCCGCACAGCGAAATCGCGCCTCAGGATACGCCTCGACTATCCGCTGCGATATCTGCACCATCGCCGGCCAAAGCCGCTTGATCTCGTGCGACCGCGACCCCGGCAGCAACGCCACCGTCGGAAAACCGCCCGCCTGCCCCCCCCAGCAATCGCCCCCCGCCTGCCGCTCGCCCTCAAAAAGCGGATGCCCTACATACGTCGCCGAAATCCCCCGCTCACTGAACCACCCCTCCTCGAAAGGCAATATGCACGCAATACGGTCCGCACAACGCCGCCACTTCGCCGACCGCCACCCCCTCCCTGTAAATTGGAAACTCGTATGGGAAATC
>CAYNXW010000381.1:0-2835 GCA_964401265.1 uncultured Pirellulales bacterium
TTCTTCGCTTTTCTCGCGGTGGTGCTATGCGTCTACTATCTGCCGCTCGCCTGGTGGTTCAAGAAGGCCTTTCTGCTGGTCGTCAGTTACCTGTTCTACGCTGCCTGGAATCCACCGCTGGTGGTCATTCTGTGGCTGTGCACCATTCTGGACTGGTATTTCGCCAAGGCGATGCATCGCATACAGCAACAGACGTGGCGTCGTGTTGTCTTGGTGGGCAGCCTTATCATGAACCTCGGCCTGTTAGGCTTTTTCAAGTACGGCGGCTTCGCGGTGGAGAACTTTCTCGCCTTGACACACCAGCTGGGCTGGGATCTGCAGTTGGCTCGGCCGGATATCATTCTACCCGTGGGCATCTCCTTCTACACGTTTCAAAGTCTGACCTATACCATCGATGTCTACCGACGCAAGGGGCCGCCCTGGCATTCCTTCCTGGATTACGCCCTCTACGTTACCTTCTTCCCGCCGCTGCTGGCCGGGCCTATCGTGCGGGCTTTTGATTTTCTGCCTCAGTGCATGGCCCCAAGACGCGCCACCGGCAAGCAATTCGCCTGGGGCCTTTGTCTGGTGGCGATCGGGATTTTCGAGAAGAACGTATTGGCCGACGGGGTCTTGGCGCCAGTGGTGGAGATGGTCTATGAGGCCCAGGGCGACCCCGGCTTCGTCAGTGCATGGACCGGCACGCTGGCCTTCGCCGGGCAAATTTTCTGCGACTTCTCCGGCTACTCCGTTTGTGCCATCGGCATCGCCATGTGCATGGGGTTCTACCTGCCCGATAACTTTCGCTTTCCCTACGCCGCGATTGGCTTCAGCGATTTCTGGAAACGCTGGCACATTTCCCTTTCCGGTTGGCTGCGGGACTAATTGTATATATCCCTCGGCGGCAACCGCAGGGGTGTTAGCCGCACCTACAGCAATCTGATTGTGACGATGTTGTTGGGGGGCTTGTGGCACGGAGCCAGTTGGACCTTTGTCATCTGGGGCGGCCTCCACGGGCTCTACCTCGTCGCCGAACGTCTGATCAAACGAGTGGTGCCCGCCGCCAAAGTGTGGCACTACCGACCGGTCAAGCTCCTTCTGGGACTGATGACATTTGCGTTGGTGTGCGTGGCCTGGGTCTTCTTCCGCGCCAGAACCTTCAGCCGAGCCGCCGCCGTTGTCACCGCCATGCTCGGTTGGCAGCGCTCGCCCACGGCCATGCCGGTCGGCGCCAATTACGTAGCCGAAGCCTTGGTCGTGGTGGCCGCGATTTTGGGCTTTCACTGGGTCATGCGCGATATCAGCCTCGAGCAGTTGGCCCATCGCTGTCCGTGGTGGCTGCGCAGCGTCGTGCTCGCGGCGATACTCATTTGTCTGATGATGTTGTCAGGAGAAGAACGTGCGTTCATCTACTTCCAGTTCTAAAACGTCCCACCCGGAGACCAGCGACTACGTCGCCCCCGAGCGGGCGCAATGTTTCACCTCGATTCATGCTGCCGAACGCGTTCCGTGGGGCCCTTGGCTGCGGACCTGGGTGGTGGCCCTGCTGCTGGCGGGCGGCTTCCTGGGCGGTTTGGAAGTCTATGCCCGTCGACAGGGGCATCGGCCCACGGTCGTCGACGACAAGGCCCTCTGGGCGCTCAAGCGACACCGCGTCTACGACAACGGTGACCGCAAGCCCTTCGTGGTCTTGGGCGCTTCCCGCATCCAACTGGGATTTTCCCCCAGTGCCTTCGAAACACGCTTTGCTGATTACAGAGTCATCGACCTGGCCGTATTAGGCGCCCACCCCATGGCCACCCTGCGCGACCTGGCCAACGACCACAATTTTCGGGGCGTGGTGCTCTGTGACATGAGCGAGCCCTATTTCGAGCGACGGTTTCGTGAACAGCAGCAGCCATGGGTCAATTTCTATCACAATCGCTATGATGAAAGCTGGTGGCGCGATGACGAAACCAACCGCACCCTCTCCACATATCTGCAGCAGCACCTGGCCATTCTCAACCCTGACCTGCGGCTGGACCGCATGGCCGTCGCATTGCTACGCGACCGTCGCTTCCCCTCGCCCAATTGGCACATCACGCACAAAGACCGTTCGGTCTCGGCGGACTTCTCCCTGACCGACAGCACCGGCATGCGGGACATGTTCATCGAGCGGGCCGATCATGAACGCTACGTCCCGACGCCTGAGGATTGGCTTACCGAGGCCCTTGAGGTCGAGGCCATGGCCCAACAGATTGAAGCTCGCGGCGGCCGTGTCGTATTCCTGCGGATGATCACTACGGGTAAGTATTATGAGAACGACATCAAGTTCTACCCACGCGAAAAATACTGGGACGTCTTAGCCGGCCAAACCAGCGTCGCCATGATTCATTTCGCCGACGTGCCAACTCTCGCCGGGTTTGATTGCCCCGACGGCTCGCACCTGGACGCCAAAGATGTGCCTGCCTTCACCATTGCCCTGGGCGAAGAATTGCAGCGTCGCGGTGTCCTTAAAACCGGCTCGTAGGCGTCGCGATGTTCTGTGATCCAGTCGCAGGTTGGAGACAAAGGTATGAGCCGACTGAAAACGATGATTAAAAGCCTCCCGGTTGTGGGCCAGATTGCCTTGCTGCTCAAGGATTTGGCGTGCTGCCTCATGAACGCGCTGGTCTGCTGCTGCAAGGGATGGCACGTCCAATTGGCCTGGGCGTGTCAAGGCAACTGGTGGCGGATACCACGCACCACCCATTTCGAGCACCCCCTCGGAATCGTCATTCATGGCGACACTCGCCTGGGTGAAAACTGTGACATCAAACACAACGTCACCATCGGGCGGCGCGAGGGGTCTCATGACACCGATCGCCGTTGTCCCGT
>CAYNXW010000382.1:0-2832 GCA_964401265.1 uncultured Pirellulales bacterium
CGGGGGTCCTCCACTCCCCAACCCCCAATCCAAAATCAGCCGATTCGCCCCCCCTGTAAGAGCCTACCCTTCAGCGTGCTCCTCCGCATTGGGCACACCACAATACGAACTCTTACCACCTGCCGCCTTGGGGCCCCTGCAGCTTCACAACCAAAGCCAACGCCCGTTCCTCACCAGCCAGCCCACAATATTCGAGTACTGGACCGCCCCGACCTCATCTGATGCGATTGCCCTGCCAAGCCCGCCTTTGCTGTTGTCTGGCCGTCCCTGAGCGCCTATACTGCTGGTGACCATTGCAGTCAGATATATGTGGTAACACAAAGTGACCTAAGTCCTTTTTGGAGCGGATGATGGCAGAAGAAAAAACCTTCGAGGAACGCGTCAAAGCCGTAGTGGAACTGGTACGCCCCATGTTGCAGGCCGACGGCGGCGATTGCGAAGTGGCCGGCTTTGACGGCCATAAGGTAAAAATGCGACTCAAAGGCGCCTGCGCCGGCTGTCCCGGCGCCATGATGACCCTCAAAATGGGCATCGAACGCCGCCTCAAACAGGAAATCCCCGAGGTCGAAGAGGTCGTCCAGGTCACCGGCGGAGGCTGCTGCGGCTGAAAAGGCCCCACCCCTGCCTTTAGTGCGTTCTTGACGCCACAGACATAAACTCTGCATTGACACCCGGTTACAATCAGCCAGACAAGGCAGGGCAACACCAGTCTGTTTCCACCGAGAACTTCTGCTTTGCCGCAAGGCACGAGGCTCTGGCTTTCGCAGGCATATATGCCTGGCTGGCCAGAACAGGCCAAGCCGAAAATACGCCAGCAAAACAAGGCAATTGCTGAAAAACGAAAATCCGTGAAAAATGCGGGCCAGTGTGCCCTCGCATGCTTTTGCTGTGCGCCCTCTGCGATCCTTGGCACGGCGTAGCGAGTCGCGAAGCTGGCTTCGTGGCGAGGTTCTCCCTCCTGTCAAAATAGGCAAGATGGGCAACCTGTATGCGAGCGCACTTTCGCCAGGCCCCGTTTTTTGCCTCCATTTTTCACGCCAAAACAGCCTCTTTTTGCCCGAAAACACTCACCTTTGCCCCCAAAAGGCCCAACTTTTTGCGACTTTTTCCCACTTTTTGAGGATCCCTGACCGAATCGCGCCCACCCTGACCCCTACATCTTACCTATCTTACCAAATTTTTTATCATTCCCGCTGACCTCTTGGCGCTGGCACCCCCATTTTTCGCCCAAAAACGCACCCCCTCCTGACGCACTTTCGTCAGCACCCCTGCTATAGGGCCGATAGCGGCCCCTGGGACGCCTTTCAAACCGCCACGCCCCTCCCATGAAACGCTCTACGGCAATTTTGCTTGACGTCGGATGCTCCCAATTCTATACTTGCGACGCTTTGAGGCCGGGGTAGCCAGCTAGCCTGTAGGTTGTGACGTTAACTTTCACCCTTGCAATGGTTTATGTATGCCGACGCCTAAAAAGACATCGCGGACGAAAAAAGCCAGCCCTCTAGCGGCTGACGCCAAGACCACTCGTACCAAAAAGGTCAAGAGAACCACCAAGAAGGTCGTGCGCAAGGCCGCGGCCAAACGGTCCTCTCAGACCAAAAGCCCTCCCAAGGATAAACCGCTAACTCCCAAGGAAATAGACGGTTACAGAGCATTGCTGCTCGAACGCCGCCACGAAATCCTCGGCGACGTCGACAGCATGTCTGTGGGCACCTTGCACAACAATCAGCACGACGCCAGCGGCGACCTCTCCAATATGCCCATCCACATGGCCGACATCGGCACCGACAATTATGAGCAGGAGTTCACCCTGGGCCTCATCGAAAGTGAGCGCAAGGCCCTGCGTGAAATAGACCGTGCCCTCGTCAAGATCAAAGAGCATCGCTACGGCATCTGCGAAGGGACCAGCAAACCCATCAGCCGGGCCCGACTGGACGCCCGCCCCGAGGCGCGCTACTGCATCGAATTCGCCCGGTTGCTCGAACAAGGCTTGGCCGTCCCGCCCGAAAACATCGCGTTCGCCAGCGAGGAAGATGAAGGATAGGATGTCGCTCAGGCAGGCATAGGCCGAGCGCCCTTAAACGATATTCATGTCAGATTACGGTGGGTCATGGGCCAATCGAGGCGATCTGCGCCAGTGCAGCAGCAACAAAAAGGCGACCAGAAGACCCGCTTGTCGGGTAAGTCCGCGCTAGGCAGTGGCCAAGCGCACGTGGCGCTATGGGTGACGACCGTGGTGGGGTTGGCGGCGGATCTGGTCTCAAAGAACTGGGCAGTTCGCACACTGGGCCTGCCTGGGGGCCACCAGCGGCGAATCGAGATTATTGCCGACTATTTTGCCTTTCAGACGGTGGAGAATCCCGGTGCGGTAGCTGGCTGGGCTTCGGGCCGGACGATGCTGCTGATCGTGGTTTCCATCGTGGCATTGTTCTTTCTATTCTGGCTCTTTGCCAGTTCACGGTCCCATCAGCGTTTTGTGCATGTTGGCCTGGGGCTGCTCTTTGGCGGGGCGCTGGGCAACCTGTACAACCGCGTGTTCAACAATGGGTTGGTCGTGGACTTCATCGAGGTGGATCTGCACTTCTGGCCGGCGAATCCCTGGCCGACGTTCAACGTGGCCGACGTTCTCTTGTGTGCGGGCGTTGTTGCGCTGCTGCTGCATGTGCTGGGCCAAAGCAGTGACCAAGGCGAGAAGTAGCCACCGCGGACAGCCAGGGGGGGCAGTAGGGCAACCGTCAACCCTTGAAGTGTTACCCATGTAGTCGGTTGACACAGGAAGATAGGGGTAGGGAGGACCGGTTCGTTTCCCGGCCCCCCTCCCTCCGAACCGGA
>CAYNXW010000383.1:0-2824 GCA_964401265.1 uncultured Pirellulales bacterium
AACGCACGTAAGCGATTGTGGGGTGGTATGTTGCAGGCGGGAGCGTATGAGCCGCATTTGTTGCCCAAAGGCAACGTTTTTTCGGGGTGGTGTTCAGGGGAGGGGCGGGTGCTGAATCCCGGCTGACGGTAGGGTAGGCCCGGGGTTTTTCGGGTGGGCAGTGTGTGGTAACGGCTGGGGTGGGCGTGGTGGCTTATGTTGGGTGAGCGGCGCAAAAAAGAAGAGGATCCGAGCTCGCCGTTACCCGGACCCTCCATGCCAGGCTGTCCCAGCAAAAGCTGGGAGACCCTCAGCCTAGGTTAGGATATCGACAAGAAGAGGGGGGGAGGTTAAATTCCCTTTCGGATTTTTATTTCGTCGGGGAGTCGCGGGTTGGTGGTGGGTCAGTGTAGAGCGGAGCGTGGTGCGGGGGGGGGTATTTTTGTCGGGGGTGCGTTGGTCAGTGGAGGATGAGCTGGAGGAGCATACCGGCCAGTGCGAGGGTGACCAGGAGGATGATGAGGACGGCGAGGAGTTTGACGAGGGGTCCTTTTCGAGGTGCGAACATGCCGTCGCGCAGGTGTCGAAAGAGGATGTCGCCGCAGTAGGGGCAGGAATCCATATCGGGTGTTATCGGGTGTTTGCAGGCGGGGCAGACCTGTACGAAGTCGTGGAAGTTGAGCGAGGCTTTTTCGGCGTCTTCGATGTCGTTTTCGTCAGGGTCGTGCAGTTGGTCGTTATGGTGGCTGTTCATTATCGGACCTTTCTTGGAGCCAGGAGGCGGTTGACAAAGGCCATGGTGGCGGATTCTTTTCCGAGCAGTTCGCGGAAGTGGTAGGCCAAGAGTTGGTGAGCGGGCCATTGGGTTTGTGGTGGAGTTAGGTCTTGTGGGTGTCTTAAGTGTTTGAGTGTTTGGGGTTCGACGAAGCATTTTTCGTAGACGGCGGGTTCGCAGTCGTTGCAGAGCATGCCGCCGCCGCTGCTGGTGAAGTAGAGACGTCGGTTGGCGGGTAGGGGGCGTCGACAGGCGCAGCAGGCGTCCCAAACGGGCATCAAGCCGACCTCTTGTAGCAGGGTAAGTTCGAAGTTGACCAGTAGGGAGGCCGGTTGGGCGTTTTGCTGCAAGAGCTGCCATGTTTGGGCGGCGGCCTGGTAGAGAGCCGGGTGAGGGTCGAGGTCTTCGGTGAATTGTGCGAGGAGTTCGGCGGTGAATTGTGCGACGTAGAGGCCGGTGACGTTTGGTGAGGAGGTGTTGAAGGATTGTTGGAGGACGAATTCGCTGAGTGTGGCGAGGGTGCTATCGCCTCGGGGGGGGTAGAAGAGGATGTCGCCACAGTTGAGGAGGTCGAGTCCGCCGGAGAATTTGGATTTGGGTCGTTTGCTTCCTTTGGCGATGGCGCGGATTTTTCCATTTTGTCGACCGAAGAGGGTGACGATCTGGCTCGTTTCGGAATAGGGCCGGAGCCGCAGGCACAGCGCCTGATCCTTTGCGAGGGTCATGATATCAGTCTGACTCCTGGGCGTGTGTGCAGATACGTATTCGTAGTCGATTGATTTTTCTTTGTCCGGCGTCGATGATGGTGAAGTGGAGGTTTTTGTGTTCGAAGGTGTGTCCGGTGCGGGGGATGCATCCGAGTTTGCTGAAGGCGAAGCCTCCGACGGTTTCGTAGGCGTCGTCTTCAGGTATGTTGAGATCGAATTTATCGTTGAGTTCATCGACGGCGTAACGTGCATCGATTTCGAAGGTGTGTGGGTCTATTTGTATGAGGGGTTCGGCCTGGGGTCTTTCATACTCGTCGGTGATTTCTCCGACGATTTCTTCGAGGATGTCTTCGATGGTGACGACGCCGGCGGTTCCGCCGTATTCGTCGAGTACGACAGCGAGGTGTATTTTTTGTTGCTGGAAGTCGTGGAGCAGGTCAGGGAGGGGTTTTGTTTCGGGGACGAAGTAGGGTTCGCGTAGTCGGTCTTTTATAATTTTTGACTGGCCTGGCTGTTTGAGTTCCTGGAGGAGGTCTTTGGCGTAGAGCATACCGATGACGTTGTCGATGGAGGTTTGGTAGACGGGGTAGCGTGAATGGCCGTGTCGGATGACGATTTCGACGGCGTCGTGCAGGGGAGATTCGACGGCGATGCCGACGACGTCGGTGCGTGGGGTCATGATTTCGCCTGCGGTGGTTTCGCCGAATTCGAGAACGGATTCGATCATGTGTCTTTCCTGCTCGTCGACGATGCCTTCTTTTTCTCCTTCTTCGACGTAGTTGAGTAGTTCTTCGTGTTTTTCCTCGATGCGTCCGTTGGCGTCGGGTGGTGCGATGCCGGCGAGGCGTCGAATGATGAGGTCGATCAGTTGCCAGAGCCAGGTGAGCGGTTGGCTGATGGCGGCGAGTATTCGTAGCAGGGGGTATGATCGGACGAGTAGGGTGGGTCCGGCGTGTTTGGCCCAGGCGTGTGGGATGGCGATGGAGCAGATGGCGAGCAGGCAGGTGGAGAGGACGAAGGCCTGGGTGAGAGGCCAGAAGAGGGGTGTTCTGCTGGTTTGGCTACTGGTGAGGAAGTAGGCTGTCACGAAGAGGAAGAGGCCGAGGTTTGAGCAGAGGCGCAGAGTGGCGGTGGAGCCGACCAATCGTGTTTGCTGTTTTCGAAAGGTTTTGGTGCGTTCGGGTTTTGCTTGTTGTGAGAAGGCCTCTTCGATTTTAGCCCAGAGGAGATGGCGTAAGGCGATGAAGGCCGACGAGAAGTACGTGGTGGCTGCTAAGCAGATGAATGCGCCGAGTAAACACCACGATCCAGGTTCGTCCATTTTTTTAGTTCCTTTTTTTTTACTGCTACAGAATACTGGATT
>CAYNXW010000384.1:0-2823 GCA_964401265.1 uncultured Pirellulales bacterium
TTACAGGGAAAGTATCTGGTTTCTTCCCAGCCTTTTTATTGTCAGCGCTATAGCTTCTGCAATAGTGATAACCCGGATCGATATATTATTCCAGGAGCAGTTTTACAGGTCTTTCCCTTCCTTCCTCCTGACCAGCGTGGAACTTGCACGGTCTATCCTGAGTGTTATAGCCACTTCTCTTCTTACTATGACCGCCATAACTTTTTCCACCATAATGATAGTGTTTTCAGTATATTCCTCCCAGTTCTCTCCAAGGACACTGCAGAATTTTATTTCTGACAGGCTGACCCAGATAGTGCTGGGCATCTTCATAGCCGGCTTCACCTATTCCATAGTCTCGCTTCTTCTTATCCGCGAGACCGGACCGGGCACAGTGGTATTTTCGGCTGTATTCGGCATCGGGCTGTCCCTGGTGTGTATCGGATATTTTATAAGGTTTATACAATATATTACCGTATCTATCCAGGTAAACAACCTCATCGAAGAACTAAATAATGAGATCTTTGATACCCTTAAGAAGAATATAAAGGAGATCGAGGAAATCGAAAAAAACGGCAAAGTATTAACTGGTGTCTCTGACGGGATCATAGATATGCAAAAAGATAAATACCATAGAATATTTGCCCCCAGGGCCGGCCACATACAGCTCTTTAATTTAAAAGGATTGATAAGACTGGCAACTGAGAACGGTTCAATGATCGAGACCATAAAGCGGGTGGGTGATTTTGTCACTGGGTCTACTCCCATCTTCATCATCTGGAATATTGATGACGATGAAGAGAAAAAAGAAAAGATGGAATCCAGCATAAAAAAGTATGTCTCTATAGGAAACTACAGGAATACTTCCCAGGACATAGATTTTAGCCTGCAGAAACTTGAAGAGATCGCTTTAAGGGCGATATCCCCGGGAATAAACGACCCCAATACCGCCATACTGTGCATAAGGAACCTGGGTAATATATTATCAGGAATCTGCAATAGCTATACAGGCAAGTTATATTTCTATAATAAGGATGATAAGCTGAGTCTTATCCTGGATAATAAAGATTTTGAAGAGATACTATATTCCATTTTTTATAAACTGCTGAACTTTTCCAGAAACCAGATCTCTATACTCTCATCTGTCCTGGAAGCTATACTTATTATTTCAGAAAGCAAAAATATCAAACTAAATAAGATATTATTCAGTTTCTCTCAATATGCCATAAATGGATTCAATAAAGAGCTGCTTCAGCCACAGGACATCAAATACCTCAATATTAAATTAAAGAAAATAGCTGAATACCTGGATATTGAAGAATCCAGTATCTTAATAAAATGATCCCCGGCATAGAAGCATATGCTCTATCACAGGCGGGAAGGGCTGAGTCTTAACCTGAGCATCGTCAATCATTGGCACCAGAATCTCCACTCATCGCCTGCTTTGGACAGATCATAGGTCCCCGATAATACAGCTCCTCCGCAACCCCTGGCCGTATAATTGTAAGTACCGGGTATCACATAAATAGTCTGCTGGCCTGAAGGGATGCTAAAGCTGTAGCTCCCCGGCCCGCTGATGCTCAGCGATAAGTTTCCACCGGTGTCATTTTTGACTAAAATCGGTATATGGTCCTGACAGGTGTGTATAAGGGTAATCGAAGCAGAGGCTGAGCCCTGTGAGTTTGTTGCAGTAGCTTCCAGGGTAAAAGATTCCCCCTTATTATGAAGGTTTACCTGGGCAATATCTTTTCCAAGTGAACCCATGCTGTCGTCCTTATTAAAGGATATTGTGGGAGAAGGATCTCCGGCAGCATATGCCTTTACTCTATAATAGCAGGTATTATCACCAAGCTGGGAAAAGGCAGGACCTTCAATTACTTCCAGGATTATAGTTGGAGCCATTGATCCTTGTTCAACAACTTCATTTTCTTCAACCGGCTCTTCAGCTGTTTCTTCCGGAGTCTCTTCTTGTACTACTGCTTCCCCGGCTTCTTCTAAAACCATTATTTGTCCCGGGTCAGTGACTTCCATATGGGCAATCCCATCAATTTCCACTATCAGGCCTGTAGCAGAGATGCTTTTTTCATAATAATATATTTCTGGAGCTTCGGAAAAATTTGTCCTATTCATATTATCTATCCAAACAGAGAATCCATCGGGGTCAGGATAATCCTTACCGATATTTATAAATGTGGTCTTATCATCTGTAGTCTCATCATAATAAGTAGCCACAACCGGACCATATACAGTTACTATTTTCCCAATATAGTTTCCAGCTTCAATCCAGGGTATAATTAATATTTCTTTTTCTGGAGCTATCTCTGCTGTTTCTTGTCCACCGGTTATCTGGGTCGGATCGGTAACTTCTATGTATGGACTACCATTTGAATCCAATATCAGGCCTGTAACTGAGATATTTTTCCCGTAATAGTATGTTTTAGGATCTTGAGAGAATTTTTCCCTATCAAGGTCATCTATCCAGATAGTCAATGCTTTCGGTTCAGGGTAGGCCTTGCCTATATATAGAAAGGTTTTTCCTTCGCCTTCAGATCCAAAATGCTTAGTATCAACAACCGGACCATATACTGTTATTGTATTTCCTATATAATATTCAGCATCTTGCCATGGTACAGAATCAGGCAATTCTTCTTCCTTATATGATCCTGTTCCTTCTTCGGCCAGTTTTCCCGATAGTCCGGCCTCATCTGTTTTTTTACATCCAAATGCAATGGATACTATAAAGACAATGACTATCAGAACGATTATTGATTTCTTCATCTCGGTGACTCCAAATGGAAAAATTTACATATATTATCTCCAAATAAAAAAACCGACTATTGATCT
>CAYNXW010000385.1:0-2794 GCA_964401265.1 uncultured Pirellulales bacterium
GGTCGAGCAGGTCCACAAGGTGCTCGACAACATCAAGCAGTTCTTCCCCGAGTAGCGATGGGTCACTGAGAATCCATTCCTGCAAATCGCTACGCTCGCGTATGCCTGCTTCTGACAGCAAGAGTGGTTCGCATCTGGCGGGTTTCTTTCCGGCAATATCCACAGTGTAGACGCGGGTCTCTGAAGCCATCGCATGATCTTCCTTCAGATCGGATCAAAGGTATTCTCTTACATCCACGAGTTTTCCGCTAATCGCAGTTGCTGCCGCCGTTGCTGGACTTGCGAGATACACCTCGCTCTCGGGGCTGCCCATCCGGCCGACGAAGTTGCGGTTGGTGGTGCTCACGCACTTTTCTCCCGCCGCCAGGATGCCCATAAACCCGCCCAGGCACGCCCCGCACGTCGGCGCCGACACCACACAGCCGGCCTCGTAGAACACGTCAAACAATCCCTCATCCATCCCCTGCTTCCAGATGACCGGTGTGGCCGGCACCACAATGGTCCGTATCGCGACTTTGCGCCCCTTCAAAATGCTCGCGGCGATCCGCAAATCCTCGATCCGCCCGTTGGTGCATGAGCCGATATAACACTGATCCATCGCCAGCCCGGCCGCCTCCGATATCGTCTTGCCGTTGCTCGGCAGGTGCGGAAACGCCACCATCGGCTCCAGGGACGAACAATCAATCTCCACGACGCTATCGTACTGAGCGTCCGCGTCCGATTCGTACACCGTGTAGTCCAGCTCGCCCTTGAGGTGCTCTGCCAGATACGCCTTGGTCACGTCGTCTACCGCCATGATCCCATTCTTGCCCCCCGCCTCGATGGCCATATTGGTAATGGTCATCCGCGCCTCCATCGACATCGCTGCCAGCGCGGGCCCCACAAACTCCATGGCCTTGTAACGGGCCCCATCCGTGCCGATTCGCGTAATGACGTCAATAATCACATCCTTGCTGTACACTCCCTCCGCCAGCTTTCCCTTGAGCACGAACTTGATCGACGTCGGCACGCGAAACCACAACTCCCCCGTCGCGATTCCCGCCGCGAGATCTGTCGAGCCCACACCGGTGCTGAACGCCCCAAACGCCCCGTACGTGCACGTATGGCTGTCCCCACCAATAATCACCTCGCCCGGCCGTATGTGACCCTGCTCCGGCAGCAGGGCATGGCATACGCCGGCCTTGCCCAACGGATAATAATGCTTGATGTTCTCCCGCTTGCACCACGCGTCCAGCCGCTTGTGCAGCTCGGCACTCTTGATATCCTTTGCAGGCTGAAAATGATCCGGCGTCACCACAATCTTCTCCGGGTCAAACACCTTGTCCAGCCCCACCTCTTTCAGCATGCTGATCGCCGGCGGCGTCGTCACCTCATGACACATAATCACATCCAAAGACGCATTGATCAACTGGCCAGGCCGCACCGTTTTCTCGCCCGCATGCGCCGCCAAAATCTTTTCCGTCATCGTCATCGACATCGACATAATCTAACACCTTTACTCTGCTCAAAACCCTAACTTGTCGTCCCACAAAGGATGGCCGATTCGTCACCCATGCTGCGTTGCCAAAGCCTTCTCACGCACTGTCCCCCTCCCTGCCTGTCTTGCACGCGAAGACCGCAAATGGCGCTACCTGCAGCCGGCACGCCCGACCATGTTATCCGTCCTGCTTCTTGCCCCCATTCGCCCGCGCCATCATATGATTCAACGCATTCACATACGCCTTGGCCGACGCCTCGATAATGTCCGTCGACACACCCCGCCCCACGTACGTCTTACCCTCAAAACCAATATGGAGCACCGCCTCGCCCAACGCCTCGCTCGACTCGGTCACCGCCCGAATCTGGTAGTTCTTCAACTCCACTTCGATTCCCGTCGCCTTGCTGATGGCATTGTACGTCGCATCCACAGGCCCATCTCCCCACGCCGCTTCCTGCAACACCTCCTCGCCCCGGTGTATCCGCACCGTCGCACTCGGCAGCGTGCCCGTCCCTGCCAGACAGTGACAATACTCCAGCACAAAGGTCGGCTTGCACTCTTCAAACTCATCCGCGAGCAACGCGACAATGTCCTCGTCGAACACCTCCTTCTTCTTGTCCGCCAGCTCGCAGAACCGCTCATACGCAGGCCCCACCCGTTCCTCCGAAAGCTCAAACCCCAACTCCTCGCAACGCACCTTAAACCCGTGTCGGCCCGAATGCCGCCCCAGCACCATCCGCGAACCCGGCACCCCCACCGACTCCGGCGTCATGATCTCGTACGTCCGCCGATCCTTCAAAAGCCCGTCCACGTGAATCCCCGACTCATGGGCAAACGCGTTGGCGCCCACGATCGCCTTGTTAGGCTGCACCGGTATCCCCATCAGACGCGACACGAGCCGACTCGTCCGGTAAATCTCCTGCGTGTTGATCCCGGTGTCCACCCCAAACAGGTCTCGACGCGTCTTGATCGCCATGACCACCTCTTCCAGACTCGTATTGCCCGCACGCTCGCCCAGCCCGTTCATCGTGCACTCGATCTGCCGTGCCCCGTTGAGTACCCCCGCCAGCGCATTGGCCGTTGCCAGCCCCAGATCATTATGACAATGCGTACTGAACACCACGCCCTTCGCTCCCGGCACCTTCGCCACCAGGTCCCCGATCAGCGCCCCATACTCCCGCGGTATCCCATACCCCACCGTATCCGGTATATTGATCGTCGTCGCCCCTGCCTCGATCACCGCCTCGATGATCTCCCGCAGAAACCCGATATCGCTCCGCTGCGCATCCTGCCCGCTGAACTCCACGTCGTCGGTCA
>CAYNXW010000386.1:0-2781 GCA_964401265.1 uncultured Pirellulales bacterium
ACCGCCCTCGGCTTCGTGCTGCTGCCGCTCGCCGGCGGCCTGTACGGCGCCGACATCGGAGGGGGCGCCGCCACCTCCGCTGGCGCCGGCGGCGGCGGGGGCGAGACGGCGCCGGCACTGGTGGTGGCCGTCCTGCTCGGCACGATCGCGGCGGGCACGCTCGGCTTCGCCCTCATCGCGGTCTTCTACGCCGGCCTGACCGCCAACCTGCGGGCGCGCGAGTCGCTGCTCCCCGTGTTGATGTTCCCCGTCGTGGTGCCGATCCTGCTGGCCGCCGTGCGTGCCAGCAACGCGCTCGTCGGATCGGGCGACCTCGATCTGGCTTGGGCATGGCTAAGATTGCTCGTGGGTTTCGATCTCGTGTACGCCGTCGTCTGCCTGGTGCTGTTCCGCTTCGTGGTGGAGGCCTGAGGTGCGCGGCTCACGGGGTTCGACGACGCCAAGGGGCCCGGGGGCCCCGGAGGAGTGACCGAAGGATGATCGACGCTGCCGCTCGGCTGCGCCGCCCACCGTGGCTGCGCATCTACTTGGGGATCACCCTGCTGCTGTTCCTCGCCGCCGCCGCGTTCGGGCTGCTCTTCAGCCCGCGCGACGTCACCCAGGGCGACCTGATCCGCATCATGTACGCCCACGTCTCCGTCGCCTGGATCGCCTTCGTGGCGGTCGGCCTCACCGCCGTGTTCGGGGCGCTCTACCTGTGGCGCGGCCAGCGCCGCGACGACGTCCTCGCCGTCGCCTCCGGCGAGATGGGGCTGTTCTTCGCCGGCCTGACGATCATCGGCGGCATGACCTACTCCCGGCCCACCCTGAACACCTTCTGGACCTGGGACGCCAAGCTCACGCTGACCGCCATCATGGTCGCCCTCATGGTCGGCTACTTCATCGTCCGCGGGCTCATCGACGACCCCGTCCGCCGCGGCCGCGTGTCGGCGGTGGTGGCGATCGTGGCGGCCGCCAGCCTGCCGTTCAACTACCTCGCCGCCGAGTGGTTCCGCACCCTGCACCCGGCGAAGAGCGTGGCGCTCGACGGCTCCGGCGTGACGATGGACGGGACGATGCTGGCAGTGCTGCTGTTCAACACCTTCGTGGCCGGGCTGATCTACCTCGGCTTCATGCTGGATCGGGTGCGCCTCGGCCACGTGGAGGCGGCGCTCGAGGAGGAGCGCTCGCTCGCCGCGACGCGCCAAGCCCCCATGGGCAAGGAGGTCGTCCGTGTTTGACGGCTGGACGCAATGGACCTGGGTGACCATCGCCTGGCTCGAGTTGGTGCTCGCCTACGGCGCCTACCTGACGTACCTCGGCTGGCGGCGCCGCAAGCTGCTCGCCGACGACGCCGCCCACCGCGTGATCGAGCGGCAGGCCGCTGGGGGTGAATCGTGAACCGCAAATGGGTGTACGGGCTCGCGGGCGTCGGCGTGCTGGCCGTCGCGGGCTTCATGATCTTCCAGGCCCTGTCGACCTCGCTCGTCTACTTCATCCTGCCCAACGAGCACGCCGCCGACCCCGCCCAGTACGACGGCCGCCGCATCCGGCTCGGCGGGATCGTCACGCCGGGCACGATCGCCTTCGACGAGCGCGAACTGCAGCTGACCTTCCTCGTCACCGACGGGCTGGTCGCCTACCCCGTGCGCCACAGCGGCGCGCCGCCCGAGCTCTTCAAGGAGAGCACCGGCGTGGTCGTGGAGGGCCGCTTCGCCGACGGCACCTTCGTCTCCGACAACGTGCTGGTCAAGCACACCGAGGTGTACGTCGCCGAGGGCGAACACATCGACCTCGAGCTCCTGCGGGAGTCGCTGAAGTGACGGCCCGCGCGTTCGGAGGTCGGTCGTGGAGCTGAGCCTCGGCACCCTCGGCTCGGCGGCCAGCGCCCTGGCGCTCGGCCTCGCCGTCTACGCGCTGATCGCCGGCATCGCCGGGTCCGTGCGCCGCGACGCCCGCCTGCAGACCTCGGCCCGGCTCACCGCGGTGGCCGTCTTCCTCGCCACGACGACGGCCGTCATCGTCATGCAGGCCGCGCTGCTCACCGACGACTTCAGCGTCAAGTACGTCGCCGAGCACTCGCGCATCGACTCGCCGATCTGGGTCAAGGTCGTGACCCTGTGGGCGGCCCTGGAGGGCTCGGTGCTCCTGTGGGCGTGGCTGCTCACCGGCTACACCGCCGTGCTGGCCGTGGCGACCCCGAACCACGCGCTGCGGGCGTGGGCGCTGGTGGTCATGCAGGGCGTCCAGGTGTTCTTCCTCGGGGTCGTGGCGCTGGTGGCCAACCCCTTCGTCGTGCTCGCCAACCCGCCGTTGGACGGTCCCGGCGCCAACCCGCTGCTGCAGAACCACTGGATGATGGCCGTCCACCCGCTGCTCATGTACCTGGGCTTCGTCGGCCTCACGGTGCCCTTCGCCTTCGCGATGGCCGCGCTGATCACGCGCCGGCCCGGCACCGAGTGGATGCAACTCACGCGCCGCTGGACGCTGGCCGGGTGGGGCTTCCTCACCGCCGCGATCATCTCGGGCGGCTGGTGGAGCTACGAGGTCCTCGGCTGGGGCGGCTACTGGGCCTGGGACCCGGTCGAGAACGTCAGCTTCATGCCCTGGCTCACGGCGACCGCCTTCATCCACAGCGTGCAGGTGCAGGAGCGACGGCGCATGCTGAAGTCGTGGAACGTGCTGCTGATCGTGCTCACGTTCGCACTGACGATCCTCGGCACCTTCCTGACCCGCTCCGGCGTGGTCTCCTCGGTGCACGCCTTCGGCGACGGCCCCGTGGGCCCGGTGTTCCTGGGGTTC
>CAYNXW010000387.1:0-2778 GCA_964401265.1 uncultured Pirellulales bacterium
TGTTGCCAGGTCTGACCTTTGAGAATACACGCGATATTCTCCGGCGTGACTCCAAACCGTTGAGCCAAACGCTTCCTGGTTGTCTGGGAACCAAGGCGACGGATCTCACGCACATCCTCATCAGTGAGCTTGGCTTGGCTACTACTCATCCCACGACGGCGCGCACTACTGCACAAACCCGTCCGCCATGCGTGTCTGATGTTCTCACGACAAGAGACGTATTCAAGATTCTCAACCCGGTTATCCGTCTTATCACCGGAGCGGTGGTTGATCTGGTGACCCTCTGGCCGTGGCCCCAGAAACGCCAGGGCCACGGCTCGGTGCACTTTCATCGTTTGGCGACGCCCTCCTACCAGACACATGCAGAACTGCGGGTATCTCTTGTTGTCAGGAGAGCACGTAAGGATACGACCGCGCTGCCTACCAACGTGACGGGTCGGAATCGGCTCGCTCCGTACGCGTCCGACACTGCTGACGCTGTAATGGCCTTCGGAGCCGGGAATCGTTCTCCATATCTCGCTAGCGTTCCCCGATAAATGCGAGTCCGCCAGTCCAGTGGGGTCATGATTCTGAGGCATCAATTTTCCCCTTTAGCCTTAACGCCGCCCTTGGGATCTTGAAGAGCACAACCGAAGTCGTGATAGCCGCGCATCTGGACCCCGAGGACATTGAAATCCGCCTCGGCCGTCTCGATGGTCGGCGCTTCGCGCCCGTTGAGGAAGGCCGTCTCGATCACCGGCAGATCCGCCGGTTCTGCCAGCAGATACCAGGCCTTGGCGCTGGAGCCGCTGTATTGGCTGTTGGCCAGGTAGCGGCTCACCACGGTGCGGAACTTGCCCTGATGCGGGTTGGCCACGGGATAGCGGTTACTGGCCGTCGTATCGCGCAGCTCCAGCGACTTGTGCAGGGCGGTCCCGGTGGCGCTTAGCGCCGTGGGCACCAGCAGGATGGCCGGCATGATACCAATGGGCTTGCCGTCTCCGTCCACATGATCCATGAAGGCCACCTCCGCCTTGGTCAGCCCGTTGATGCCCAAGACCGTATCGGCCCCGGCGAGGTAGTTGTTATTGTCGGCCTTGAAGAAGGTCGCATTGTCCAGAAACGTGGTCCAGAAGACGTCGTTGAGCTTGAGGCCGCTGCCCCGGCCCAGTTTGCGGGGCACGGTGGTGATGGCGCCCAAGTCGTCGTTGATCACGTCGCGCCGGTCCACCGACAAGAGCAGACCATAGGTATCGGCCTGGTTGGAATAGCTCTCTTCACCGAGTGTGCCGTGCTTGAGTTCGCCGCCGGGGGTGACCTTTTCGTACTGATCAATGCCGATGAGCCGATAGCTGGTCACCGCCCGAAAGTCACTGACGTTGCGAACGGCGCAGATACTGCGCCAGGTCCGCTCCACACTGAAAAAGCCCTCCAGCAGGAACTTGTTGGCGACATTGGAGAGGATCCCGCCGATATCCACCGTGGAATACCCTGCCTGGACATTGTGGCCAAAGGCAAAACGCAGCACCGTGCGGTTGTCGCGGAAGTTGCGGCCGGTAAAGCCGTTAGCCCAGGCCGCCTCCAGCAGCAGTTCCTGCAGGCCGATACCGCCCCGGAATCGCTTGGCCGCCAGGTCCAGATGCTGCTCGTCGCAGATCTTCTCCGGCTCGGCCAAGCCGGCTGTTAGAAGACAGGCGGCCTCCAACACCTCGCCGGTCAGCGCCTGATCGTGCGTGTGGATGGCCGCCGGCGCCGTCGGGCGCGTAGCCCGCAGCACCTCCAGCTCCGTCTTATTGGCGTCCCAGCCCTCGCCAATGGCCTGGGCCTCCAGGTCGCTGTGGCCCTGGGCACAGAGTTGACGGATAGCGGCGATCCGTGTCGCTTCGGCTGCGGCGGTAGCGCGCATCTGATGGACCAGGTCAGCGGCCTGATCGCGCACCGAGGGTGGCGCTGCCGTGGCCGTGATGGCCGCAGGCGTCTCGCCGCCCTGGGCCGCAGCGCTGGCAGCAGCGGTAGCCGTCACCTCCTGCTGAGCGGGCTCTGTCGCCGGCGTGGCCGGTTCGGCCGCACCCCCTGGCCCTGGAGCGGCGATCTCTTGCTTTTTCACTGTTTCGACTGTGGGTTTTTCGGGTTGGGACATCGTCGTAGACTCCTTTTCTGGCAAATGGCCTCTGGCAATAACGGCCGAGGTGTCGGCGTCAGCGCCGAGCGTGACAAAACTGATCTCGCCGAGGACGGTTCGGCGGGCAATATTGACCGGGCCGGTAACCTCTCTGCCGTTCACAGTCACCGTCTGGCCCTCTTTCACAAATTCGACCTGTTCGGTGCGGGCTCCAATGGAGGCCTGCCAGGCAAAGCCTTTGTCGGCCAGGGCGATGACCCGCCCGACACGGGGCGAATCACCGAGCACCTCGCCGGTCGCGATAAGCTGCCCCTCGAGGATCTCGATGCGATCGGTCTGGCCCAGCAGGTCATCGACATCCTGGCTGTGGCCCACAAAGATGGGCCGGCTCTTTGCGTTGACCTGCAGGCCGGCGAGGTCCACCACCACCGGGTAGCGCCAGCCGGTCAGGGCCAAGGCCCCGCCTGTATAGGCCCGCATGGAAAAACGCCGGTGAGCTGGCGTCTGGTCCTTACCGGCCGAGGCGGCCTCGATGGTCAGGGCGGCGGTAAAGTGGAGCGGTTCGTTCTTAGTCACTGGCGTCTCCGGATGGGGCATCTCGTGTTATCTCCTATGGTCAGGCGGCGTCGGCGTTATCGTTGGTTTTATTAGCCGGCAGGCTCTCCTGGTCTGTCAGG
>CAYNXW010000388.1:0-2772 GCA_964401265.1 uncultured Pirellulales bacterium
CTTGCGCCGGGCGTTTGCCTGTCTACCTTGGAGGCAGGATGCCCATAGAGGGGGTATTGGGGTCTGTGCTTTGCCCCGCCTGGCAGGGTGCCGCCTAGAATAAGGGGCGGCAACAATACCTAGCTATGCTCATCGTTTGGCGATAAACTGAGCGATATCACCCTTGGATTATTGGAAAGTCACTAATGTATGAAATCGTTGACAAGAGACTGCTGGGTCCTAACTTGACCCTTTACGAGATTCTTGCGCCCCGCGTCGCCAAGGCGCGTCGGGTTGGCCAATTCTGTATGGTCCGCCCATTGGAACACAGTGAGCGTATTCCGCTGACGATCGCGGGAGTGAACGTCGAGAAGGGCACCATTACGCTCATCGTGCAGACGGTGGGTAAGACGACGCTGGAAATGAGCCAGCAGGACGTAGGGGCGTACTTCCTTGATGTGGCGGGTCCGATGGGCCAGCCGAGCCACCTGGACAATTACGGGACGGTCGTGGTGATTGGCGGGGGGCTGGGCACGGCGGTGGTTTACCCTCAGGCGGTGGGGCTGCGTGAGCTGGGCAACCGGGTCATCAGCATCATCGGGGCGCGGAACAAGGATCTGTTGTTGCTTGAGGAACAACTGGGCCAAGTGAGTGATGAGCTCATTCTGACGACCGATGATGGTTCGGCTGGTCGCAAGGGTCTGGTGACCGACGCGTTGGCGGACCTGATAGGCGATCCGCAGGTGGAGGTGGGCGCGGTGTACTGTGCCGGCCCTGTGATTATGATGAAGGCGGTGGCCGAGGTAACGCGAGCGAGTGCGATTCCGACGATTGTCAGCCTGAACCCGATCATGGTGGACGGCACGGGCATGTGCGGTGGCTGCCGAGTGACGATTGGGGGGCAGACGAAATTCGCCTGCGTCGACGGGCCGGAGTTTGACGGTCACCTGGTCGACTATGACGAACTGATGGATCGCCTTTCGACGTACCGGCGTCAGGAAGGCGACTCGCTCAAGGCCTTTGAAACCAAACACAAGTGCCGCCTGGGCCGTTAGAGGGGGCACGAGCAGCAAGGGCAGCAGTGATTGCCTGCTGTGGGCCAGTATTGGGTGGGTAGACCTCCAAGGGCAGAAGGCTTGGCTCAACACTGAGTTGAGCAGACAAAGACAATCAGGAAAAGGACATGACCGAAGAGACCAAATCACGGGAATCGCTCACCCCGAAGCAGCGTATGGCCATTGAGCGTCAGATTATGCCGGAACGTCCTGGCCAAGAGCGAAACCAAGACTTTCTCGAGGTGAATCTCGGTCTGCCAGAGAGACTCGCGATCCTTGAGGCGCAACGCTGCCTCCAATGCAAGAAGCCCGCATGTGTCCAAGGCTGCCCGGTAGGTATCAACATTCCCGCGTTCCTTGAGCGTGTGGCAGAGGGAGATTTTTTCGGGGCGGCCGAGGTGCTGCGTCGTGACAACACCCTGCCCGCGGTCACCGGCCGGGTGTGCCCGCAGGAGACACAGTGCGAAATCAAGTGCGTTCGGTGCAAGACGGACGCGCCGGTAGCCATCGGCTGGCTGGAGCGTTTTGTGGCGGACTACGAAATCGCCCACCGTAACGGGCGTCCCCGGGTGGCGGCGTGTCGGACGGGTTTCAAGGTGGCGTGTGTGGGCTCCGGACCGGCGGGGATGACCTGCG
This sequence comes from uncultured Pirellulales bacterium, assembly GCA_964401265.1. GTDB lineage: Bacteria > Planctomycetota > Phycisphaerae > Sedimentisphaerales > SM23-30 > CAYNXW01. Next base: position 1,671 of record CAYNXW010000388.1, read on the forward strand.
CGGGCGAACTGGCAAAGCTGGGGCACGACGTGACGGTTTTTGAGGCCTTCCACCTGCCCGGCGGCGTGCTCGTCTATGGGATCCCCGAGTTCCGTCTGCCCAACAGCGTGGTGCAGGATGAAATTGAGAACCTGAAATCGCTGGGGGTCAAGGTGGAGACCAACGTCATCATCGGCCGTACGCTGACCATTGGGCAGCTGCTCGACGAGGAGGGTTTTGACGCAGTTTTCATCGCCAACGGTGCCGGCCTGCCTACGTTCATGCGGGTGCGTGGGGAGAATTTCAAGGGGGTGTACTCGGCCAATGAATACCTCACGCGAACCAACCTGATGCGTGCGTTTGAGTATCCGGAGTCTGACACGCCGATCATCATGGGCAAGCGCGTTTGTGTGATCGGCGGAGGCAATGTCGCGATGGACGCGGTGCGGACGAGCAAGCGTCTGGGGGCGGACGAAAGTGTGATTGTGTATCGGCGTGCTCTTGAGCAGATGCCCGCGCGGGTAGAGGAAGTACACCACGCCGAGCAGGAAGGCATTCGTTTTGAGATGCTTACGGCTCCGACGGAAGTGCTGGGGGATGAGGAGGGCTGGGTGCGGGGTTTGCGGTGTATTCGGATGGAACTGGGCGAGCCGGATGCATCGGGGCGACGTCGACCGGTGCCCATCGAGGGGTCAGAATTCACGATTGCCTGCGACCTGGTCATTGTTGCCATCGGCACGGGGGCCAACCCGCTGATCACACAGACGACGCCGGGGCTCAAGACGAACAAGTGGGGCTACATTGAGGCGGACGAGAGCCTTATGACCTCCATCCCGGGGGTCTTTGCCGGGGGTGATATTATCCGGGGGGCAGCGACGGTGATTCTGGCGATGGGTGACGGCAAGAACGCTGCGCGAAACATCGACCGCTACCTCAAAGAGCAAGCCGATCCTCGGGTGCGGTAGCATTCGATGGCCAGCGTTGCTGGCGAGGCAGACGGGTGCTGGGTGAGAAGGTTGGGGTATAGGGGGTACTTGGCGCAACTGTATGTTGAATTGCCGCCCGCACAGCCGATGGAGGGATTTGAACCCTGTCGAAGTCGTCGAGTAGCGATAGTGAAAAA
>CAYNXW010000389.1:0-2763 GCA_964401265.1 uncultured Pirellulales bacterium
GCTCAATCGCCAGCCCCACCGACGCGTCATAGTACAACCAGTCGACGCCACTGCCTTCCGCGTCACTGCTACGCCGCACCTGCACCACATCACTGCCATAATAAGGATAAGCGTCCAGCCCCTTGCCGAAACTGCTGATCTCGTAGCTCGTCGTCACCTCGTCCGCCTCGACGCTGAAACGGTTGGCCGCGTCCCCGAGATCGCCGCTGTTGTACAAACCGCTCACCAGCCGGAAAAGCATGTTGTCGTCGAATTCGCTCAACAGCTTGGCCTCATGCACACTGGCCGCCCGAAAAATCCGCACGTTATTCACATAGTACTGCGACACCCAGATCGCCCCCAGACTGTCCCGCGCCATGTAAATGTAAAACGGGTCAATCTCGCCATCAGTGTGCCGACCCTGCGCCCACTTGAGCCAATCCACACCAAGGAACGTATGCTTGTCGAACGCCTGCTCGTAAAACATCCCCGCAAAATCGCCCTGCCCCACATACACCCGCACGTCCCCGTCCGTCGCATTGACAAACGGCACGTCCGAAAAATCAAAACTCGTCTCATCGTCAAACGTCCCCCCATAAAACGCCAGCCGCCACCCGTCCCCGTCCGACGCCGTCTCGCCGTTCCGCTGATTGACAATCAGCCCCAGACTCTCATGGTAATACCCAATATCGTCCCCATTCTCCTCAGGCCCCGTCCACCGCTTTGCCTCCACCAATTCGCCCTGGTAGTGCGGAATAAAAGACAACGTCTCACCAAAACTGACAATCTGCTCCGTCTGCTGCGTCTCGCCCGCCCCCGTCACCACCGTGTTCGCCGCGTCCCCCACATCGTCCGGATTCGTCCGCCCCGTAATCATCCGAAAATACAGATTCTCATCCGCCAGATCCGCCAGCTCCACCGCCTCTACGAGCGTCTCGACCTCGACAACCGTCTCCCCGTCAACCGCGTAATAAAACACCCACAGCCTGCCCTCCACGTCCTTGGCCACATTGAGCGTAAACGCCTCGATCCCCGCCTCCGCCACCGCCTCCTGCCGCCAACGCACGTAATCGACACCCTGCACCGCCCCCGCGTCCGCCTCAAACGTATGCGTGTAATTCGTCCCCTCGTACGCCCCCTGCCCCACAAACGTCCGCGTCACCTCCGACGCACTATTGGGCACGTGCAGAAACGCCACCGTGCTCAGATCATTACTCGTCGCGTCGAAATTCATCGGCGCCAGCAAATATCCGTCCCCTGCCGTATCCTGGCCCGCGTCCCACAAATCCAGCACCATGCCATAGTCCGCATGATAATACTGGAACCGAACCTCACTCTCGTCCGGCGCCTGCCCCACCGCTCGCCGCACCACAATCAAATCCCCGCCCCCAAACCGCGGCTCCAAAGACGCCCCCAGATCCACAATCTGCTCGGTCACCTGATCCGCCCCGCTGCCCGTCGTAATCGTATTGAGCGCGTCCCCCAACTCCGTCGGATTGTACCCACCCGTAATAATCCGAAAGTGCATATAACTGTCAGCCATCTCCGCAAACGTCACACCCTCCGCCAGCGAACCCGCCTCGATCACCACCTGCTCATCGTTCTCGCCCTCGTTCAGCACGTAACGATACACCCGCGACACCCCCGCCGTATCACGCGCCATAATAATGCTGAACCCGTCCACCCCCTCCGAAACCCCCTCCTCAAGCACCTGCGCCCACTCCAACGCCGCTATCCCCAGGTGTGTCACCTCCGTAAACACATGCCGATACGTCTGCCCGTCATAGCCCGCCTGGCCCACATACGTCCGCAGCGTCCCATCCGCCCCGTTCAAAAACGCCGCCCCGCCAAAATCCGCCGACGAGTCCGTCTCAAAACGCTGCAGCACCTGCGCCCCCTCAATCACCACCGCGTCGTCCGGCAGATCCTTCAACGTCTCATTCACATAGTGCGTCGGAGACTGCGCAATCTGATCCACCACCGCCATCCCCGCAATCACCCTGCCAAACACCGCGTACCCGTCCGAGCCCGTCCCCGGATCCAACGATGGATTGTCCACATAATTGATAAAAAACTGCGACGTCGCACTGTCCGGAAGACTCGTCCGCGCCATCGCAATCGTCCCCCGCTCGTTCAACAAACCATTATCCGCCTCGTTCACGATCGGATCGCCCGGCTCATGATAATATTCCGGATCCGTCGCCCACTCCGGGTCCTCAAAACTCGGCTCCGTCGCCAGAAAATCGTACAAATCCTCATCATACACCCCCGCCTGAATCATGAAGTCGTCGATCACCCGATGAAAAATCAACCCCTCGTAAAACCCGCTCTCAACATAACCCAGAAAATTCGCCACCGTCACCGGCGCGTCATCCGGGTAAAGCTCCAGCGTGATATCACCATAGTTCGTCTGCAACTGCACCACAGCAATGTCCGCCGAGGCCGACCAGCCTGCACCAGCCTGCACCAACACCAACAAAAAGACCATCAGCGAGCGTCGAAATCTATTCATGGTAATCCCGGTTCTTCACACAAGCTCTGTTAGGATCAAGGCCACCCGCCGTAAGCCCAGCGGGTCCCGCCGGACCATGCCCCAGGCCCAGCCTACCCCCCTTACACGCCGCAAGCCCCCACCACGCTGCCTTTCTGCCCCTCACTCCCGACGTACCGCCCATTATGCCCCCACACGCCCCCACTGTCAAGCACCTCTGCACCCAAACACCGCCCCCGTGTGCGAGGTTAAATCTTGGCGGGTCTCAGCTGGCGGCACGCTGGGATTTCCAA
>CAYNXW010000390.1:0-2751 GCA_964401265.1 uncultured Pirellulales bacterium
TGATGATATCGCGTGGGACGTCGATGATGAGCTGGTGGAGGTCGGGGTGGTCTCGTTTGACTTTGTCGAGCCAAGCCTTGTTGGCGATGAGGACGTGTTGATTGGCGAAGTGGCGGGTGAGTGAGTAGTGTTTTACGGCTTCGATGTGGGCGGCGGAGACGAAGACGTTGGGGTTGTTTTCGGCGCCGTCGACGACGCCGGTTTTTAGTGCGGTGAAGACCTCGGAAGAGGAGAGAGGTGTGGCGGAGGCGCCCATGAGGTTAATGGCCTCGATCATGACGGGGCTTTCCATTACGCGGATTTTCATGCCGGTAAAGTCTTGGGGGCTGGTGACGGCCTTGCTGGCGTAGATGTTGCGGAAGCCACAGGAGTAGAAGGCCAGTCCCTGGAGTTTGTTTTTGTTGAGGCCGTCGCAGAGTTCCTGGCCGACGGGTCCATTGAGGACGCGGAGATGGTGGGGTTCGTCGACGAAGATATAGGGCATATCGAGGGTGTCGAAGGTGGCGTCGAGTGTGGTGACGACGGAGGAGGTGCACTGGACCATTTCGATGACGCCCAGGTAGCAGGTTTCGAGGAGCTGTTGCTCGTTGCCCAAGACGCCGGAGGAGTAGAACATGATTTTGATGCGGCCGTTGGAGCGTCGTTCGAGGTTTTCTTTTACGAGTCGGGCGGCATCCCAGACTTTATTGGCTGGGTCGGGCTGGAGGGCGAAACGGAAGACCAGATCGGGCTGCTTAGCCGGGGAATGTGGCGAGTCGGCAGAGTCGGAGTTGGCGGTGCCGGAGTCGGTGTTGCATCCGGGCAGGCCCGCGACGGTGCACAGAGCAGCGGCGAGTAGCAGGCAGATGAGCAGCGTTTTGAAAGCCATTAGTCAGACTCTAGTAAGGGGTTTTCATTGTTACATTCACCCGACGGCCGTTTTCGTTAGTCAGAGGCGGGTTGTTGTGTTGCAAGCTGGCGGGCTCAGGGGTGGACACCAGCAGGTTGGCGTCTGTGCGAGAGCCCATACGGGGGTTGTCAGCGTTTTTGCGGCGCTGCCAGCACCCGGTGGGCTATGTGTACCATAGAAAGCAATCAAATGCAAACATGAAGGATAATTTCTGAAAGCCAGCAAATAATTCTTGTCGCTATTCCGGGATGGCGGTGAAACGGGGGCGTTTATGGAGGGGTTGGCGAGACGTAACCCAGTGAACGTTGGAGAGATCAGGAGAGGGAGGCGGAAGTCATGGGGTTTGAGGAGAGTCGGAGGCAGGGGTTGGTTTGGGAGTTGAATGTGCTGGCGGCAGCGGGTAGTCGCGGGTGGGGGGACTTGCAGCTGAGGCAGTGGTTGTGCGGCGGGGGCGTAAGATGTTGAAGGCGCGGGGGCATGAGGAGTGTTTTGGCTTGCTCGCGAGAACGGAGAGCGGTAAATAGGGTGAAGAGTAAGTGTTTTGGCAACAGGTTCTTACCGGTCTGATCGACCGGGTAGTCAACTGGACGAGTCGTTATGGGCGAGACCATTGCGGTAGTAGGTGACGGAGCCATGGGAACGGTGTGTGCCGTCCTTTTGGCCCGCAAGGGGTACCAAGTGACGCTTTGGGGGCACTGCGCGGAGCAGATTGCAGGGATAGCGTCGCGGCGTGAGAATGAGGCTTTTCTTCCGGGGGTCCCCCTGCCTTTATCGGTAGGTTTGACGGCGGACGACGAGGCGATTTTTTCGGGTGCGGGGCTGGTGATCTCAGCGGTGCCTTGTCGTTTTTTGCGAGCGGTCTGGGAGCGGCTGAGGGGGCGTATTTCGCGGGGCTCGCCGCTGGTGTCGGTGACGAAGGGTCTGGAGAACGAGACTCTGTTGCGGCCGAGCGAGGTGCTTCGTGAATTGCTGGGGCCTCGGCCTTTGGCGGCGTTGTCGGGGCCTAACATCGCGAGCGAGCTGGCGCAGGCGTTACCGGCGACGTCGACGGTAGCGAGTGGGGACACGGCGTTCGCCCAGGGATTACAGAAGTTGTTTTCCACCAATTGGTTACGGATATACACCAACACGGATATTCTTGGGGTGGAGCTGGCGGGGGCGACGAAGAATGTCATTGCCATGGCAGCGGGGATCGTCGATGGTCTGGCGTTGGGGGACAATGCCAAGGCGGCGTTGGTGACGCGGGGGCTGGTGGAAATATCTCGGCTGGGGGTAGCGATGGGGGCGCAGGCGGAGACGTTTTCGGGACTGAGCGGGTTGGGTGACCTGGTGACGACGTGCATCAGTCCGCACGGTCGGAACCGGACGCTGGGGGAACTGATCGGTCAGGGGAAGGCGCCGGAACAGGCACGGCAGGAGATTCCGGGGGAGGTTGAAGGCGTAAACACTTGTCAGAGCTTGATTAAGCTGGCCCGGCGTCATGAGGTTGAGATGCCTATAACGCAGGCGATGTATGCTATTCTGTTTGAGGGCAAGAGCGTTTCGGAAGCGATCGGGGAGTTGATGACGCGCCGGCCGAAGTCCGAGAAGATGGCTTAGGCAGGGGGTGGCGAGGGTATCGCAGGCGAGAGGCGGAGCAGAGGAGCGACGAATATTGCCACAACCTTTTGCTGTATATGACTTTAGGTTTTTATTTTCGGTGACCAGGCAGGTGTTGGGCCCACAGGCAGGCCAAGTGAAAGAGTATTCTGTTGACAGGGGGCCGCAGGGTCGGCATTATATCTAGAGAGTTGAGACGAGTCACTCGAGGGCGATTAGCTCAGTTGGCTAGAGCGCACGGATCACACCCGTGAGGTCACAGG
>CAYNXW010000391.1:0-2750 GCA_964401265.1 uncultured Pirellulales bacterium
GCAAGATGCGCGTCGCGCGTCTGAAACGCCTGATGGCCGAACCGCACTTCGACGACCTGGTCCACCTGCTGCGCGCCGACGGGCTCGCGTCCGACGGCGACCTGGGCGACTACAACTTCGTCTGTCAGATGAGAGAGCGCCTCGCCGTCGAGGAGCTCAAGCCCGCACGCCTCGTGACGGGTCACGACCTGATCGCGATGGGCCTCAAGCCCGGGCCCGTCTTCCGCGACCTGCTCGACCGCGTCTACAACGCGCAGCAGGTCAAATGTTCACAATCTGCAACAATTCACTTGACAAGAGGTGACCCCATATTGTATCAATAGAAGTGGCAGTCAGGTACGCCCTGGGAGGTCCGCACCGGCACCGTTGTTCTCGTAAGCACCTACAGAAGCAGTTCTTATGATCAAAAGGCGACGATGAGCTCCACTGACAAGACGCAAAGCAATGAACCACTGTCTCACCGGCACGTTCTGAACCTGGTGCCGGGACAGGGGGCAGACACTCTATTCAACTCGATACCGTTCGGGGTCCTGACCTTCGATGCGCAATGGCGCATTACGGAGGCCAACCCCCTCGCGCGGGACATGCTGGCGGTCGGCGACACGCTGGAAGAGGCGCTGGCGGCCGGGCTGACCGCTGACCAGGCCTTGTCTTGCCGCCAAGAGCTGGGCCGCGTGCTCCTTGAGGGCCATCCTTGCACGTGCGAAGACCTGGCCTACTCGCTCAACGGGCGGAATACGCTGCTGCGGTTTTTCTGTGCTCCGCTGCCAGGTGAGGACACCAGCGAGGTGGCAGGGGGCATGTTGCTCATTGAGGACATCACCGCGCGACGGGCCATGGAGAACGACCTGGCGGACGCGGAACGCCTGGCCGCGGTGGGCAAACTGGCGGCTCGCGTCGCCCACGAACTCAACAACCCCCTCGACGGCATTCTGCGTTATCTGAATCTGGCGCTGCGGCTGGCTGATGAGCAAGAGCTCGACAAGATCACGCAGTATCTGGGCGAATCGCGTAAAGGCCTCATGCGGATGGTGCACATTGTCTCGGACCTGCTGGAGTTTTCCCGCAGCACCTACAATGCGTTTCAGGAAGCCGACGTGAACAAGATCCTCGAAGACGCCGTCAAGGCCATGGAGTCACTGGCCGAAGATAATCATGTGGAGGTCAGCCGCGATTATGGGCGCAATTTGCCCAATATTCGCAGCGGCAACCTCTTCCAGGTGTTTTCCAACTTGATCAAGAATGCCGTTGACGCGATGGACGAGGGGGGGCACCTGGCGTTGAAGACCAGCTGCGACCAGCATCATCTTCTCATCGAATTTGCCAACACGGGCCCGGGGCTTTCCGCCGAAGCGGCCAAGAAGTTGTTTGAGCCGTTTTTCACGACCAAGGCGCCAGGTAAAGGGACAGGCCTGGGCCTGGCCATCTGCAAAGACATCGTCGAGCGCTACGACGGACAGATCAAAGCTGAGAACCGAGCGCAAGGCGGCGCGACATTTACTATCACCATCCCCTTGGAGCGCACCAGTCGAGGCACCACTGTGCAAAGGTAGATCTTATGGCGGACCAGTCAAAAAAACGCATATTAATCGTCGATGATGATGCCATTATACGCGATAGCCTCTGTGAATTCTTACGGTTGGAGGGCTATACCTGCCAAGGGGCGGCCTCATTTCAGCAGGCCTTGAACGAACTGGAAAAGCAGCGTTACCATCTGCTGATCACCGACGTGAACATGCCCGAGGTCGACGGCTTTGAATTGCTGCGTGTTGTCCGCAAGCGTTACCCGAACGTCGTCAACATTATCATCACGGGCTATGGTACGATTGAGTCTGCGGTCGAAGCCATCAAGATGGGGGCCTACGACTATCTCACCAAACCCATCGTCGACGATGAGATTCGCATGCTGGTCACGCGTGCTCTGGAGCAACAGGCGCTGATTCAGGAGAACCGATCGCTGAAGGAGCAATTGCGCAGTCAGTTCGGGCTCAAGAACATCGTCGGCCATGATTACAAGATGCTCAAGATCTTTGATCTGGTCGAGGCCGTCGCCGACAGCAAAGCCACCGTGCTTGTTACAGGCCAGAGCGGCACGGGCAAGAGCCTGATCGCCCGCGCTATCCACCATCGCTCTGACCGCGCCGACAAACCGTTTGTGGAAGTCTCTTGTGGCGCGTTACCGGAAACGCTGCTGGAATCGGAGTTGTTCGGGCACGTCAAAGGCTCATTCACCGGGGCGGTCAACAACAAGGAAGGCAAATTTCTTGCCGCCGACGAAGGCACGCTCTTTCTCGACGAGATCGACTCGGCGCCACCCGCGCTGCAGATGAAGCTGCTGCGTGTCTTGCAGGAGCGTCAATTCGAACCTGTCGGATCCAATGAAACCATTACGGTGGACGTGCGTGTCATTCTCGCCACCAATAAGAATCTCAGCGAAAGGGTCCAGGAGGGCGAGTTCCGCGAGGATTTGTTTTATCGCATCAACGTGGTGAATATCGATCTGCCTCCTCTGGCCCAGCGTACCACGGACGTGCCCCTGCTGGCCCAACGATTCCTGCAGGCCATGTGTGACAAGCACAACAAGGACAAAACGGGATTCGCCGAACAGACGGTCCAGTATCTGGAAGCGTACCACTGGCCCGGCAATGTGCGTGAACTCGAGAACGTCATCGAGCGCGCCGTGGTGCTGAGCAAGCATCGCCAGATTACGGTCGACGATTTGCCGCAAAACATCCTCAGCTACGACCCGG
>CAYNXW010000392.1:0-2740 GCA_964401265.1 uncultured Pirellulales bacterium
GGGTTTTGCTACAACATGTTGTACAGCTTGCGCAAAATCGCAGAAAAAACTTGAATCTTTAGCATCTTGAGATAGGGTTATGTCTAACGAAACGATAACGGGACCGATGGGTTTTCGGACGGCGGCGGTGGCGGCGGGGATCAAGGCCAGCGGCAAGTTGGACCTGGGACTTATCGTTGCTGATGCGCCTTGCGTGGCGGCGGGGGTGTTCACGCGGAACAAGGTGGTGGGGCCTTCGGTGGTGATTGACCGGGAGCGGCTGCGGGGCGGTCGGGCGCAGGCGGTGTTTGTCAACGCGGGTAACGCCAACACGTGCACGGGCGAGCGGGGCGTCAAGGACATCGAGACGATCAGCCAGCTGCTGGGCCGGCAGGTGGGCATTGCGCCGGAGAAGGTGCTTGTGTGCAGTACGGGCATTATCGGGCACTATCTGCCCATGCCCAAGGTCAAGGCGGGGGTCAAGGCCGCTGCCGGTGCGCTGAGCGGCTCGGCCAAAGCGGCCGGGCAGTTTGCCCGCGCCATTCTTACCACCGACACGCGGACCAAGACGGCTTGGCGTGTGCTCAGGCTGGACGGTCGGGAGGTTCGTTTGGCTGGTGTGTGCAAGGGCTCGGGCATGATTGCCCCTAACATGGCCACGATGCTGGCGTTTATCACCACCGATGCGGCGATCAGCCCGGCGATGCTTCGCAAAGCGTTGCGAGAGGCGGCGGATCGGACGTTTAACAAGGTGTCCGTGGACAACCATACGAGCACCTCCGACAGTGTGCTCGTGCTGGCGTCGGGGCGTGCGGGCAACGGGTGCATACGGCGTCAGGACGGTTCATACGAGCGGTTCGTTGAGGCTTTGTGGGGGCTATGCGACGACCTAGCCCGGCAGATTGCCGCTGATGGCGAAGGGGCCACCCGTATGGTCACCATTCGCGTGACGGGTGCCGCCACGGCGCGTGACGCCCGCGCCGCAGTCCGTGCCATCACCGATAGCCCGTTGGTTCGCTGTGCCTTTAACGGGGCCGATCCCAACTGGGGGCGCATTATCAGCGCCGTTGGCTATTGCGGTGCTCACTTTGAGCCTGACGCCCTCCAGTGCCGTATCGCGGGGCACTGCGTCTATCGTGACGGGCGTCCCCGGCCCTTCAAGGCCGCTGCGGTCAGTAAGAAGATGCAGCAAGATGACTGGGCCATTGAGGTCGACCTGGGGGCGGGCTCCTGCCACGACTTCTGCTACACCTGCGACCTCTCCGGTCAGTATGTCCACATCAACGCTGATTATCACACCTGATTCGGTCAGGCCGAAATGGCTTGGCCCGGGGGGAGCTAGGGTATGCCCGAGGGTTTTATCGGACCTCTCTCGGTGACAACAGGTTGTCACTCTCGCGGCCACCGGCGGTTTTGGGCTGACTAGGGCAGCGTCGGCAAATTCTGGTAGGCCCAAGGCCCTCCATGATAATCAGACCCCGTTTAATGGTCGATGGGCATTGTGTAAGTGGACTATATGTCGTTCGTCAGGGTTTAGGCAGGGCATGGCTGGACATCGGCAACCGCGCACGCCGCTTCCGCCGTTTGTACAGGAAGATATATAATGACTGAAGACCTCCATAGCGCCGGACAATTGGAACGCATCGAGAAACTCCAGCGGCTGCTGCGAAAGGCCAATGTGCCGACGTTGCCGCTGGTGGCCCAGAAGCTGGTCGAGCTGTGCTGTGACGATCATTCCTCCTTTGGCGACTTTGCTCGTGTTATCGAATCCGACCCAGGTCTGGCCAGCCGTATTCTGCGGGTGACCAATTCGGCCTACTATGGTTTGCGCAACAAGGTCACCACCCTTGAACGGGCCATCGGCGTCCTTGGCCTCAAATACGTCAAGAGTGTCTCGCTGGGCTTTCGGCTCGCGACGGCGCTGGCCCAATTCGAGACGCAGGGATTTCGTATGGAGGAATTCTGGCAGAAATGCGTCTTCCGCGGTGTCCTCGCGCGCCATTTGGCCCACGAATACTGTCCCAAACGTGCCGAGGAGGCCTTTTTGGTAGGTCTGCTTGAAGACTGTGGCATCCTGTTTTTGATTCAGGCTTTGGGCGTGCCCTACGTGGAGATGTGGCAAAACGCGCGGGGGTCCCAGGCGGCCCTCTTCCGACTGGAACAGGAAGTCTTCGAGTTTAACCACCTCGAAGCCGCTGAAGTGGTGACCCAGCAATGGTCCGTGCCGGAGCTGTTGGCACGGCCGATCCGAACACATCACCGCAGACCGCTTGCGCGACCGACCGAGGATGAGCAGGTTCAACTATCGCAGATTGCCTATTTTGTCGGCACACTGTCGTTTAATGCTCCTCAGGCTCTTAGCGAGGAAGACCTGACGCTGCTTAAGTTCAGTGACAGAGTCTTCGGCTTGAACGAGACCGACCTCAAGCGGCTGCTGCGCGAGGCAAGGCTCGAATTCATCAGTGTCTCCGAGTGGTTCAAAGAACTCATCGACGACGAAATCGAAGTTACCGAGTTGCTCAGCCAGGCCAACGAACTTCTCAGCGATCTGGCCGCCAATACCGTACCGGAAATGTTTGTGTTGGAAAACGAGGTCCAACACCTCCGCGACCAGTGTGCCGACTTGGCGGACTCTATGGACCAGTACCAGAAACAGGCGGAAACCGATGACCTGACCGGGCTTTATTCCCGCAGTCGGCTCGAACGGTTCCTTGATGAGGCGATGGCGTGGTTGCCGTACAGCCTGATAGAAAGCGCCCAT
>CAYNXW010000393.1:0-2718 GCA_964401265.1 uncultured Pirellulales bacterium
ACGCGCCTACAACAAGCTGGTGCAGCAGTGGCTCTGCTACATGCAATATACGCAAAAACATTACCCCTATTTTTTCGTCTTTGCCGTGCGGACAAACCCCTTTGATGAAAAGGCGTCCCGGCTTGAGTGCGGGTGCGAGGGGGCTCCGGTTGCCCAGCCCGTGTGATGAGTGAGGTTATCGTGCGTTGGTGCTGTCGTCGCCCCCGCGCTCGCCTGGCTGACGTGCAGGCGGTATCGGACGGGGTGACAGGGCGGTTTCTTAGTCCGCCGACGGGGTCGGGTGCTTGCTGGCCTTATTCGGGACAAGGCAACGCGTGATGATAGAAGTCAGCCTCTTGCCGCTAGACCCACCCGGAACACAGATCCGCTGGGCCTGGCGGAACGCACATCGACAAAGCCGCCGTGCGCATCGGCAAAACGCTTAACCAGCGCCAGCCCCAACCCGGTGCCGGTGGTTTCGCGTCGGTTTTCGTCTTGGCCGCGATAGAAGGTGTCGAAAATCTTCTTCCGCTGGCGATGTTCGACGCCGGGGCCGCGGTCTTCTACTTCGAGGAGGACATAGTCTGCCTCCGGGCGTGTTCGCACCACGATAGTCTTCTCAGCCGCGGAGGCGGCATACTTCACGGCGTTGTCGACGAGGTTCACGACGATCTGCATGACAGCGTCTTTGTCGAAGGCGACAGGCGGCAGTTCGCCTGGCTCCATTTGAATCGTAAAGCCCCGTTGGGCAGCGTAAGGGGCCATCATTTCAATCACGGTGGTTACCGCGTCGTTGAGGCAGCCCACCTGAAAGTCAAACTGCTTGCGTCCGCGAGCCAGTCGCGAGAAGTCCAGCACGTTTTCGATGAGTCGGCTGAGACGTTCGCTTTCCTGACGCATGTTGCGGTAGTAGTCGCGCCGCTTGTCTTCGGTTTTGATCCAGTCTTTGTCGAGCATTTCCGTATACATGCGAATCGAGGTCAGGGGCGTGCGCAACTCGTGTGAGACCGCCGATATAAAATCATCTTTCTGTCGCGCCAACTTTACATGGCTGTAAAGGTTTCGTCCCAGGGCTGTTCCTGCCAGACTCACGACGAGAAACACCACGGCCACGGTGCCGAAATACCACGTACGCAACTGTGCGACTTGCCTGGCCTGCCATGCCGCGTCCGCCTCAAACAGATTCACCGCCAGTTCACCAAAACCAAAGTCCAGAAACGCCGTGTACCCCGCCTCGACCGCCTCGGTCGCCTCCACCGAATACCGCATGCCTTCGCCCACAAGCCGGCTGGCGGACTCACGCACCTCCGCCTCCAACGCTGCCGTGTTTAGCCGAAACCCCTGCAAGAATCGCTCGCTCTCGATCCGCACCTCCCGCAACAGGTACACGTCCGCCCCCAGGATGCCATCGCGTCCCCCTGAGTCCACCACCACCGGCGGCAACTGGTCGATACGAATCTCGACGGTCTCATTCTCTTGCGGCGCGGACAGAGCCTGCTGCGACCTTTGCCCCCGCCCCCCTTGCTGCTCCGCAAGCACCACCTCGTGCGACCGGCCTGGTGCTTCGACAGCCGGCGCGCCCGGTGTGGCCCCCTGTGGCATCGGCAGCGTCTTCTCCGCCATCCCCGGCATCCCGTTGGGCATCTGGTTTGGCTGCTGATCTGCTGCCCTGCTGGCCCGTTCTTGCCGGCCTGCAACCTGCGCTTCCTCGCTCGACAATTGAGGCTCGTGCATCGGCTCCGCCTGGGCCACCTGTTGGGCCGCTTGCGTGGCTCGTTGCGTCAGCTCCTTCATCTGCACTTGGTCTATCTGCTTTAGCTGTTGCGATTCGCTGTCCCTGTTAAGGTAGAGATTGGACACTGTGTTTCCCCTCGCTTGCTGTAATACCTGTGTCTTCACCTCGTTGTCCAACGCAATTTGGGACCTCATCTGCCGTTGCTCCTGGCGCGGGGCACCCTTGCCGCCCCGGCGTGATGACTTCGTCTTGGCCATTACCTTCGACTGCGGCCGCACATCCTGTGCCACCGTGCGTCGCCGTTCGCTTGTGGTGTGCCCAGACTCTCTTGGCGAGGCCGACTCATTCTCTTTGGCCAGCACGGACGTATCTCTGTGTCCCGACACCCGCGCCAACCGACCCTCAAGCACAGGCCCCAGATCCTCCCGCACCTGCGCCACATATGTTCCCAACTCGGCCGTCTCCAGCGTCGGCCCGTAAGGCGTCTGCACCGTCCCGTCGGCCTGGATTTGAAAGTACCCGTACGCCAGGTCGTTCTCCAAGCGATCCCGCAAAGGCGATACCAGCACCGGTGGCGCCTCCTGCTGTGTTTGTGCGACGTTTTCCGGGACGAAGTAATACTGATAGTCGGTGTACGGGCGTTGTTGTTCCCGCTCGACGAAACCCTCCACCTTGCGTTTGACGTCGCGGCGGATCAGCTCGGCCGTCTGGGCAAAATCTCCCAGCCGTCGACCGGCCAGCCCCTCGGCGTGCATCTCCACCGCCCGCCAACCCAGCCACGCCAACGCCCCCACACCCCCCGCCAAGGCCACCATAATCACCACCAACTTACGATACATGCCGCTCACCCTGTCTTCGACTGCTCATACACATACCCCGCGCCCCGAACCGTCTTGATAATCTCAGGGCATTCCACATCCTGTTCTATCTTGCCGCGCAGCTTGCCAATGTGCATGTCCACCGTTCGCGTCTCCAACCCGGTCATGTCATCGCCCCAAGCCCAT
>CAYNXW010000394.1:0-2714 GCA_964401265.1 uncultured Pirellulales bacterium
CGACATATTGACGCGGAGACCTATGCTACGGACTGAGGAGGATTTCTGCGACGTAGTCTTCTGTCACGGGGCGCTTCAAACTAGGCCACCCATAGGCGCTTCAAACTAGGCCACCCGTTGGTGTCCTTCTATACCTCATTTCTGTTGTCTCTGACAGACTGTTTTTGTTTTCTTCTTCGGTTTTTCCGCCTTTTTGCCGTTGGTTTTTCCTTGAAAGCCTGGTTTTTCGCCGTTTATCCGCTCGTTGTCCTGTTTGGCGCGGTCTTTGAGGCGGTAGCTGCGGCCGGTGATCGTGATTATCTCGGCGTGGTGCAGGAATCGATCGAGGATGGCTGTGGCGGCAGGCACGTCGCCGATCAGTTTGCCCCACTCCTCCAGCGGCCGATTCGACGTCATGATCGTCGACTTGACTTCGTACCTTCGCATGATCACCTCGAAGAAGTATTCGCCCGACCGCCGCGGCAGCGGCTTGATGCCCATGTCGTCGATTATCAGCAGGTCCGGCTTGAGGTACTGGTTCAGGACCTTGTCGACTCCGACGAACGCCTCGTCGGCCAGGAAGTCGCGCACCAGGTCGAAGATCGAACGATACCGCACAGTCAGCCCGCTGCGGATCGCCTGGTAGCCTATGGCCTGGGCCAAATGGCTCTTGCCCACGCCGGGAGGGCCTATCAATAGAACGTCGCGGCCCTGCTGGACGAACCGGCAGGTCGCAAGGTCGTAGACCGTCTTCTTCGGGACCGACGGATTGAACGCGAAGTCAAAATCCTCCAGCGACTTTGCGTCCCGGAACCCGGCCTGCTTGATCCGCCTGGCGATCTGCCGATCCTGGCGGACCAGCAGTTCGTCGGCGAAGATCAGTTCGAGGAACTCGGCGTGGTTCAGGCGGTTGCCGGCGGCCTCCTGGAGGCGAACGTCCAGCGTCCCGGCCAGTCCGCTCAGGCGGAGCTTACGCAACGACGTCATCAGCGATTCGGTAATCATCTTTTTGTTTTCCTTTCTGGTTATGGTCTTCGGGAAGTCCCATCGCCCGGCGGATCACGTCGCCGTAGCTGTCCATGTCGCGGATGATCTCGTGGGCGGCCATGAACTCGAACCGCTCCTGTTTGGCGCCATTCCCGGCGCTGTGTTTTAGAAGGCGGCGGATCGGTCTGAGCCTGTAAACGCCGTGGCTCAGCGCCACTTCGCAGGCCCGATCGATCTGGCGGTTGTCGTAACTCCCGGCCAGGGATTGCAGCCCGACAAGCACTCGAAGGCCCGCCAATCCGCGGTTTTCCAGCACGGCTTTGGCCCAACGCTCGGCCTGAGGACCTATCAATCCGGTTCGCCGCAAATTCCAGGTCACTCCGCGTTCGACCTTCGAGAACTTCCGGGCGTGGATGTGCTTCTTGTGCGTGCTGAACTTCCCGGGCTCCTGCTGAACATGCACCGCAACTTGCTCCATTCGCTTGTTGTAGATGCGCACCAGGTGGCCGTCCCAGCGAACCCAGAGGCGTCGCCCGACGTATTCAGGCGGAACCGAGTAATACGCCTTGGCCACCTCGACGTGCCCGTCGCGATGCACCGATCGCTGGGCCTCCCGGAACAACGGGAACCGACCGGCGGGAAGCGGCCCCAGCGTCTGGCGTTCGACCTCATCGAAGACCTTGCCGACCTGTTTGCGGGTCGTTCCGTGGATCCGCGTGTCGGCCACCGCGGTCTCCCACTGAAGCAGATGGCGGTTCTCTTCGTTCAGCGACGCGAACCGCCTGCCCTTCAGGGCGTTGTCCTTGACGTATCCGATTCCCCGTTCGATCTTGCCCTTGTGGCGGGGCGTGTACGGCTTGGCCGGAAGTATCACCGTTCCGTAATGTTTGGCGAACGACGCAAGACGCGGATTGAGTTGCGGGTCGTACCAGTCGGCATGCGTGACCAGGGCCTTGGGATTGTCGATCACGACGCTCTTCGGCGCCCCGCCGAACTCCCAGAAGGCGTTCTCGAGGCACTGCAGCAGGCTGTCGGTGTCCTGGCGGAACACCGCTTCGCTGTAGCCCTTGCGGGAGTGGCTCAGGATGATCCGGAAGACGTGCGTTCTGCGCCGCCGGCCGTCGGCGCCGACGATCGGCGCCCCTGCGCCCAGATCGACCTGGGCCTGCTCGCCAGGCGAACATTCCATCCGACGCATCGGCAACGGCGTGGTTTGCCCCAAAGCCCTGACGAATCGCCGAACGCTGTGGTATTCTCTGGCAAACCCGTGCTCGGCGACCAGGTCCTGGTGGATCCGCTTGGCCGTAAGCCCTTGATCGAGCTTGGCTTCAATAATTCGGCGGAACGGCGCACATGCGCTGCGGCCCTTTCGGCCCTGAGGTTTGGACCCGGGAGGCGCTTTGGCCGGTTTTGACCCGCCCAACTCGTCCGACGCCGCATCCTTCGACGCCAACCGCAGGTGGCGGCCGACGGTGTCGCGGTGGATACCCAGTTCCCTGGCGATCCGGCGGTTGGACCAGCCTCTTTCGTTTAACGTCAGTATTGACTGTATGTTAGCCATCTTGAGTTCGTTCGCCATTCAGCAGCTCCTTCCATCCCGAAATGTTCAGGATGGTAGAGTAGAGCCTGCTGAATGTGCGACCCTTCAAGGTGGCCTATTTTCAAGCGCCTCCAAGTGGCCTATTTTGAGCGCCCCTTAACACCTATCGAGTAGACGACGTAGAGCTTACCGTCGTGCTCGCAGGCGT
>CAYNXW010000395.1:0-2708 GCA_964401265.1 uncultured Pirellulales bacterium
CGTTTTTGATATTCTCCTTATTACCATCTATTTTGGCATCAGCGTCATCTTCGTCGGCCTGCTGTTCAACTGGGTCAATATGGTGCGTCAACAACAGTGGTTTGAGCTGGTCTTCAGTAAGGGAGGCATCTTGGGCGGCTGGATTTACGCCGGGGGTATCTATATCGCCAAGTATGCCGTGGCCCACAATTACAAGGGGTTCCCCGGCGCAGGCGAGATCTTTCTGCTGGCGGGACTGCCCGCACTGCTGCTCTTTATCAAGGAACCCTACCATTACTTCCGCCATGAGCAGACCTCCGAACAACGCGGCAACATCGTATTTGTGTTTCTCAACTTCCTGATGGAATGGACTGTGGAGCTTCTGGAAATATTCAGTGGCTACCTGTCCAACACCCTCTCCTTTATGCGGGTAGCGGGTCTTGGCATTGCTCATGTCAGCCTCATGGTGGCTTGTTTTACCATCGCGGAGATGACATCAGGGGTCTTCTCCATTTTGATTTTGATTCTGGGCAATGCTCTGGTGATCGGCCTGGAGGGGCTCTCGGCGGGCATCCAGGCGTTGCGTTTGAACTACTATGAGTTTTTCTCGAAGTTCTTCCATGGGACAGGCACACTGCATACGCCAATTTCCCTCAACAGTAAACTGTAACCATCTCACGAAAGGACACACAGTCATGGACAGACCGGATCAAAGGCTTAAGAAGCAGATAGTCACCAGTGTGCTCGCCCTGGCGGCCCTGTTGGGGATTGTCGGCACCATGTTCGCCACGCACGCGCATGCCCAACCTGCCAGTGAAGAACAGCAAATCGTCGGTGAGCACGAGTCCGAAGCGTCGGTCTCCAACGCCTTGAAGTACGGGCTCATCGCGGCGTCAATTGCCTTTGGTTTCGGGGCCTTGGGGGCCGGCTATGCCATCTCCCACGTCGGAGCGGCTGCCATGGGGGCCGTGGCGGAAAAACCGGAAATCGCCGGCCAGGCCCTTATTTTCATCGCCTTGGCTGAAGGGCTTGTCGTCTTCGGTTTCATTACCGCGCTGATGATATTGGGCAAAGTTTAACCACCTTTGGGGTGGCCAACACCCTTCGTTGGTCATCCAGGCAAACGCGCCGCTCTTGGTAGACTGAACCGTTGAGCCACGCGTCCATTGGTTTACAAAGAGTGAAGCATCATGAAATATGCGATCATCGGTGATGAAGACGCCGTTATGGGGTTCGGTCTTGTCGGCGTCATGGGCCGAGTGGCCACCAATGCCGAAGAAGCACGCCAGGCGTTTGAGTCACTGCGAAAAGACCAGGACATTGGCATTGTCCTCATTACCGAGCGGCTGGCTGATATGATCCGCCCTCTGGTGGATTCGTATTTGGTTTCGGCGAGTTTTCCTCTGATCGTAGAGGTTTCCGACCGGCATGGCCCTGTACCAGGCCGAGAAGGGATCAAGGAAATGGTGAATACAGCGATAGGAATCAAGTTATGAATCGGCCAGAGAATATTGCCGCCGCGGAATCTGACCGTGGAAGCACTGAAGCCATGGCAACCTCGTCTCAGGGCGAAGCTGCCCTGATAGAAACCATTGAATCGGACGCCCAAGCCGAAGAGGTGAAGATTCTCCGCGATGCCGCCGAACAGGTGACCCAGCGGGAACAATATACGGACAAGAAAATCGAGTCCATGTTGAATGATGCTCTGGCGAAGGCCCAAAGTCAGGCCGAGACGATTCGCGCCAAGGCCGTCTCCCAGGCCCAATTGGAAATCAAACGCCGTCGCCTGCAGGCCAGCAATGAGACCATTGACCGCATCATGGCCATGGCAGAACAGAAGCTTCAATCAATGATCACCGCCCCGGCCTACCGTGACGTGCTCATTGGATGGATCGTCGAAGCGGCCCTGGGCCTCGGTGCCGACGTCGCCACGCTCAATGCTTCGGCGGCAGAACGCGCCCTGATCGACGAGACGCTCCTTAACGATGTTCACCAAAGACTTCAGCACGAAACAGGAAGAAGTATCATGATTCGCTTGGCGGATGGGCCCCCGCAAACGGCGCAGGGCGTCGTGCTGGCCACTGAAGACGGACGCATGGCGTTTAATAACCAGGTTAAGACACGACTCTTGCGTCAGCAGCGACACATTCAGCGGCTGATCCATGACACGTTGTTTATGGAACAAAAATAGACAGTCACGTCGGCACCGCTTGCCGGCATTACCGGATTGTGTGTAGGAAAGAACACGAGCGATTATGACAAACCGGATAACAGGACAAGTCAGGCGTGTGAACGGCCCCGTCATCGAGGTGATGGGCATCACCGATGCGCAGATGTTTGAACTGGTGCGCGTCGGCAAAGAGCAATTGGTCGGCGAGCTCATCAAGCTCGAAGCCGATAGCGCCATTGTGCAGGTATATGAAGACACCACCGGCATCGCGCCCGGCGACCCGGTCTATGGTGCGGGCATGCAGTTGTCCGTGGAATTGGGCCCCGGGCTCATCGGGACGATCTACGACGGTATCCAAAGGCCTTTGGAAGTGATCCGCTCCATGTCCGAGCTCTACATCGAACGTGGCATCACCGTCCCCTCGCTGGATCGTCAGCGACGCTGGCACTTTGTCCCGTCAGTAAAAGCGGGAGAACGCCTCGGCCAAGGCGACGTCCTGGGCACCGTTCAGGAAACCGAAACCGTCACGCACCGCATCCTCGTCCCCCCGGGACACAAC
>CAYNXW010000396.1:0-2707 GCA_964401265.1 uncultured Pirellulales bacterium
TGCAGGAGGGTGCGGATCTGGAGCGGGAGGAGGCTCAGGCCCTGTTTTATGCCACGTGTTATGCGGGCGACAGCAATGCTCTGGAGGTGCGATCGCTGCAGCGTTCGGGGGAGACGTCGGTGCCGGCGGTTCAGAAGGCGCGGGATGCGTTTTTCGAGAAGCAGCTCTTTATAGACAAGGGGCTCTGGGACAAGAACATGTTTGATGGCGATGCCTCGACGGTATTTCGAACGTATCAGCCATACGCCAACAGCAGGTGTGCGTTCTTGTTGGATGTGGGCAAAGTGCAGCATGTGGACAAGCTGGTTATCGAGTGCCCCAACGTTTATTCTGTATTTCCATTACAGGAGAATATCGGCGTGTGGTGCTATGTTTCGGCGGATTTGCGTCACTGGGACAAGGTGCGGTTTGTGTCGGGCAAGACGATGGAAATTGACCTGAGTAAGATAGCGTCCTGGCGTTATTTACGTTTGGACAACTCTCCGTTGGCGATAACTGAGGTCGCTGGGTACCGTGCAGGGGAGAAGGTGGACAGGCAAGGGTGGCGTGGCAGCAACATGTTCTTTTCGTATGAATCGCGTTATCCGAGCTGGAACAATACGAATCCCAAGGTGTGGAAGGCGGAGATTACGTTGGAGCAGATTCCCGCGGGCTCGTATCTGTGTGTGGCTGTTGAAGGTAGTCACGGTGGAGGGTATCGCGTGTTGCCTGGTTTCAAGATTGACGGCAAGTACGTGGGCGCGCCGGACCGGGCACCGTCGTACAATTTTAATCCCTGGGAGATCAACAGGGGGGCGACTGGGGGCAATCATACTTTCTATCTGCCGCTAACGGAGGAGATGAAGGGCAAGAAGATCGAGGCGTATCTGCTGGCGCCCAAGAATGCGAAGGCCAAGCCGGAGATATATGTGGCGGCTTATCCGATTCCTTTTGATTCGAAGACTCTGGAGCTGAAATAGGTGAGCAGGCAGGACTAGAAATTGAATGTCTGGCGTCAAGGCAAGGAGTAGAGACGTGAAGCACATGCTGGTTGGTGGAATTGCGGTGGTTGTTTTATCGGGGCTTATGTGCCCGGGTGAGGTGTTGTCGAGAGAGATCGCCTTAGAGGTGCAATCTCGAGATCCTCAGACGGACGTGGCCAGTCATAAAGAGGTGGTGATCGAGACCACGAAGACGGCCTTTATTATTGTGGATATGTGGGATGCGCACTGGTGCATGACGTGTTCGCAGCGGGCGGCGTCGCTGGTGCCGCGGTTGAATGCCGTGGTGGATGTCGCGCGCAAGCTGGGCGTTACGGTGATCTGGAACCCCACGGACGCTATAGGCGCCTATGCCGGCACGCGGATGTATCACAAGGGTCTGGTGCCGGAGATGAGTGTTCCGCGAACACGCAGTCTGACTGTGAAGTTTACCGCACCTTTTGCGCCGAACGGTCACTGCGTATGCGGGAAGGGGGTGCAGTGTGTGCATCATACCATCTGGACAGGGCAGAACCCGGATTTGGTGCTGGATGACGAGTATGACTATATGGCGGCTGCCAGTAGTCAGATATATTCTATCTTGAAGAAGAGGGATATAGAGCATGTGATATATCTGGGTATAGCCACGAATGTGTGTCTGTATACCAAGCCGGGAGGCATTAAGGCTATATGGGGGGCTGGTTATGATTGCCTGTTCACTCGCGACGTTACCGACGCCATCACGGTTTATGATCCTGAGAAGAATTACAATCTGGATATAGGGACGGCTACTTCGATTGCTGATTTGGAGTGTGGTGTTCCGGGTGTTTATTGATGGGGAATTGATGGCGGAGAGTACGGTGATGCTATTCGGGCAGGAGCCGTGGCGTTTCGATGTAGCGCTCCCTGCAGGGAGCAAGAATATCAGTCTGGCGTGCACGGATGCGGGCACACACAGTCTGGTAGATTATGGTAACTGGGTGGAGGCTGGGTTTGTCGAGTGAGTGGCGTGGGGTGAGGGGGACAGCTTATGCGGCAGGTACTAGTTGGTGTGGGTTTGGGGGCAGAGTGCTGCTTGCCTGAGAGTGACCGATTTGGGATAATACAGCCTTACAGCGTGGCGCGGGCGTGTGTTGCGCCTGGGAGTTGAATCGGTCGGGTATGGATGTCATCAGGAGCTACTCATGCTTATTTCGCGACTAGACAGTAACGGTTGGTTGACTTGTGTTCTCATCTTAACACTAACGCAGGCCCTGTTGTGGGGCGATTCCTCCTCGGTGGCCAGTAATGTGACGGCCAGTGAGCAGGCGGACGACGGGAAGCTGGCGGCCATCTACCACGACCTGACCCATGCGCGGGCCGACCAGGACGTCGACCCCATGGTGATGGTCAAGGGGGGAGCATTTCCTTATCAGAAGGCTGCAAAAGACAACTGGGTGGCGGTTAAAGGTTTTTTGATTGGCAAGTACGAGGTGTCCGTCCAGAATTATTGCCTGTTCCTCAATGCCGCCGATGCAAACGGTGCGCATTGGGATAGCAGGCAGGAGATATCGCGTCACGGCAGAGCGGGCAGTTATCGCTATACGGTCAACCGCGGCCGGGAGAAGTTCCCTATACGTCATGTCAGCTATTATGATGCGCGAGCCTACGCCGACTGGAAAGCGAGTCAGACGAATTTGAATTACCGTCTGCCGACCGAGCAGGAGTGGGAAAAGGCGGCGGGATGGAACCCCGTCCAACAGAAGCTT
>CAYNXW010000397.1:0-2702 GCA_964401265.1 uncultured Pirellulales bacterium
CTTGTATAGCAAGCAGTTAGGGCTGTGAGCCCTGGGTTCGAGTCCCAGCGCCCTCATTTCTTTTCTTGATTAGCCCCACAGGTTGGCCTTAGCGGTCAGGGTGGGCTATGCGCGCGGGGGGAGGAATCCAAGGCAACACCAGTGTTTCCACCCCTTTTCAGCGGGCAGGGGCTGGCCCGGTTTCGACTGGTGTCGGACGCTGTGTGGTTTGGTTCTCCTGGCTGAAGTGGTAGAGGTCGATGAGGTGGAATTTGTCGAGGCGTTCGAGGCGGTGGGTTTCAGCCAGCAGCGGCGCAATGCTTTCGGCGTTGGGGCGTGCGTGCGAGATAATGAGGTGTACGTTGGGGTAATCGCCCAGGCGGCTGCGAAGTTGTTGCAAGTCGGTGGGCGTGACGGCCTGCTTGTGGTCGGGAAAGGCGAGGCGGTCGAGATCAGGCCTGTCGAGGTAATAATCGACGCCGTAATCGAGGCACCAGGGGGCATGCACGAGCAGCAGGTCCCCGGGTAAGGCTTGGGCTTCGATGACATCTGCGACCTGGTTCCATGGCTCCAGGTTGGTGCGCTGGTAGTTGCGGAAAGTGCCGATGGGGAAGAAGAGCAGGATAGCGACCAGCAGGGCGTGGCGGAGGTAGCGGTGAGGGATCTGGAGCAGGCCGTGTGCGCCCAGCAGGTAGAAGGGAAAGGAGATGCAGATCATGTACCTGGCGTGGAAGATGGGGCTGCTGATGCGAGAGATGATAAAGGGTGTCAGCAGGGGGACGAGCAGCCAGGTGAGCAGCAGTGCCAGGGCGGGACGCGCCGGGTAGGCGTCGCTGCCAGGGAGTGTGCCGGGTTGGATGTCGGCTGGTTTCTTGCTGGACGGTCGGGCTAAAAGGAACGATGCGTAGGCGGCCAGCAATATAAGGGCGAGTCCCTCCGCGGCATTGTCGTCGGCCATGGCTTTGAACATGCCGGGCAGGTCGACCCAGGCGGGCACCCACACGGAAAGCGGTTTCGACTGGAGTCTGGTGACCGTTTGTGCCATGACGACGAGCCAGGGTGCAAAGCACACCAGCACAGCGCCCTGAAGGAGCAGCCAGTGCAGGAGCCGAAGGGGGGCGTCGCGACGAGCGAGGACGAGCAGACCCACGACGTAGAGGTTCTGTGCACCGAGGACGAAGACGGCATACGGGTGGCTGTAAAGCAACAGGGCGGTGCTAAGGACGTAGGCGGCCGCCAGGGCGATGGTGCGACGTTCGAGCAGGCGAATAAGCAAGTACATTGACGCCAGGGTCAACAGGGCCAGCAGCGAGTGGGGGCGGGCTTCCTGTGCGAGCAGGATGTGGTAGCTGGAGAGGGCAAAGAGCAGGCACGCCAGCAGTGCTGACTGTTTGTTGAGCAAACGTCGCCCGATGAGAAAGAGCAGGTAGAACGAGGCGAACTGGAAGAGGACCGAGGGGAGGCGCACCGAGGCTTCGGTTTCTGGAAAGACGCAGAGCCAACCGTGCAGGGCCAGATAGTGCAGGGGCGGATTGGTGCCGGCGCGGGCGACGGCCCTTAGCATGGGTAATGTGTCGAGGCGGGCGCGGAGGACGGACGATATCTCGTCGAGCCAGAGACTTTCTTCACCCAAGTCGTAAACGCGCAGACCAAGCCCAAGCAGCATTACGGCAAGGAGTAAGACTGTTGTGCGGCGTGCGGTCATGACAGGACGTCCTTGGGACTATTCTGTCCGTCTTTGGTCTGTGCGCTTTCGGGCAGGGGCGAGAAGTTGGGCGTACTGGCGTACCCGGTCGCATTGGAAGTGGGATTGTTTGACACGGCAAGACGTTGTTTCAAGGCCAAGGGACCTAGTCCGATGATTCCGGGCAGAATTAGTACTACACTGCGGTACAGTAGTGCCGCGGCGAGGACGGTTTCAAAGTTGACACCGATTGCGTGGAAAAAATAGTAGATGGCAGCTTCGTCGGAGCCGACGCCTCCGAACGTCAGTGGGAATAGCCGCACGAGTGTGATCAGCGGGGCGACAGTATAGACGTAGGCCAAGGGCACGGAGGCACCGGCAGCGTGAAAACAGAGATAAAGCTGCAAGTAGGTGACTGTCCAGCCTAGTACGGACAGGGCGACGGCGGCAATCAATGTGCGTGGGGGCAGGTGCACGTGTCGCATGAGACTGACAAAGTCGAGCTTGCCACGTACAAGCCGGGTGCCTTGGCCAAGCAGGCGGATCCAGAGCGGGCTGGTTCCGGTAAGTTGGGGCAGCGCCAGGACCAAGGCGGCAGGGGCGACGACGGCAAAGGCAAAAAGGGCGTAAAGCGGGCGGGCCTGCAGGAACGCTGCGCCGACGCCGAGCAGGCCGACGGAGCCGAAGGCGATGACCTTGTCGGCCAGGCTGATGGAGAGCATACGCTCCTTGACGCCGCTCCAGCGATACCCGTAATAGCTCTTGAGTACGTCGCCGGAGCTGGCGGGCAATATAAGGTTAAGCGCAGTCCCGACGAACAAGAGCCACAGTGCGTCGCCAAAACGAATGACGTGATGGGCGTCCTGAAAAAGCAAACGCCAGCGATAAGCTCGTATGGCTAAGCCTGGCAACAGCAGCAAAATGGCGCCGATCAAGCTGGTCCACTCAAGATCGGAAAAGACTTGGGCAAAACCCGTGGTGTCCAAGTGAATGCTCAGGACGGCAAGAATGGTTACCGAAATTGCTATCTGCGCCAAGC
>CAYNXW010000398.1:0-2702 GCA_964401265.1 uncultured Pirellulales bacterium
GCCTTGCCCAGCATCGCCTGACTGGACGCATAATCGCCCGCCTCCAAGTTGCGCGTCACGCGCGGCGCCAGACTGGCCGCCACCGGCCGGCCGATCAACACGATTATCGCCGCACTGAGAAGCAGCGCGTAATTGTAACAGGCAATCGTGCCCTCGGCGCCCCGGGAGACCGTCCGCTGCAACAGAATCTCCGTCAGAATAACAGCGATCGTCCCCAGCCCCAGCGGAATCGCATCGTAGACCGCCGACCGAAACGCCGCCGACTTGATGTGCAGCACGAGCCGATAGTGCAAACCGCATTGTCGCAGAAAGAAGATCATCACCGGCAGTTGTGCCGCCAACCCAAGAATCATGGCGAAGGCCAGCACCCAGACGCCCCAGCGATGGCCTATTGTCACTACGCCCACCAGGATGAACAGACGCGGCAGGCACGCCAGCGCCTCGGTCAAGCCGTAATAATGATGCGCCAGCAAAACGCTGCCCATCAGGCTTGTCATGGCGATCAACCCCACGGCCGGCACCAGCACGCGTGCCAGACGCACCGAAAGGTCCATTGTCGCAGGGGACATGCCCGGGCCCACCATGGCGACCAGAGGCCTGGCAAACACTTCCGCCAAGATCATCGCTGCAACACTTACCAGCAGCAACGCATTGACCAATGTGCTGAACACCACGCTGGGGTCTTCGCTGCGGCTGACGTCCAAACGCGAAAACAGACTGACGGAAATACCACGAAGCAAATCCAGCCCGAACATGTAAAGCATGATATGCGGAACTTTGGCGGCAATATCGTAGGCGTCCTTCTGCGCCGTCGCGCCGATAACAGCGGCAATGGCCATGTTCTGGACCAGGCCCACGCCCATCCCGACCATGTTCACGCCTGAAACCGTCACCACCGAGCTCAACATGCTCCTGGACCCGCGCGCACCGGAACCAGCGTCTGCGCCTTCGCTCGTCTGCTCGGTCAGCGGTCTACTCTCAGGCAAGGTTCGATTCTCGCAATGCTTGTTCGTGCAACTGTGCACACCGCTCAATAGAATACTCCCGCTCTACCATCTCTCTGCCCGCTTCGGCGAGGTTGTGCCTTAACGCAGCATCGTTGATCAGACGCGTCATCTGAGACGCCAGACTCTTGGCGTCGTTCGGCTCGGCCAAAAGACCCGTGACCCCGTCCTCGATGACGTCCTGCAGGCCTGATACCCGCGTGCCGACGATGGGCAGTCCCGCGGCCATGGCCTCCAACGCCACTACGGGATGGCCTTCAACGTGGCTGGACATGACAAAGACATCCATCCCCTTAAGCAAGGTCGGCACGTCCGAACGCTTGCCCAACATCGTCACACAGTCGTCCAGGCCCAACGCGCTACGCTGCTCTTCGAGGGCCTGCGCCAAGGGCCCGCCCCCTATAATCACCAGATGCGCGGGCAGGGGCACACGCTTTCGCAGCAGCGCCCAGGCTCGTAAAAGCATCTCATGATTCTTCGGCGCGCGCAGGTTGCCCACCGTCCCCACAACCAACGTCTCGTCAGCCAAATCCACCCCGAAGAGCTGCCCCCGCTGCGTTCCATCAACACGCGGACCACCGAACCGGTTAACGACAATCCCATTCGGGATCGTGCGTATCCGCTCCGACGACACGCCGAAACGCTTGATCTCGTGAGCCCGCACCGAATCGCTCACCGCAATGGCCCAACGGTAACGCTTGAAGAAGACGCCGTGCTGATACCGACGACGCCAATATCCCAGACGACTGGGCACATAGGCACTGTGTATCACGGTCGTCATGTAGCCCACGCCCGCGGCGGCACACGCCCACGCCACATGGCCCTCCTGGCCCCCGTGCTCGATCACGGCCTCGATCTGGTGCTTGCGCAGGTACTTCTCGAGCCAATAGCTCCATCGAAATGCCCGCCAAGCCCAGTGCTGCCGCGGCGCCGCCGCACAGTCCACCACCGCCCCCGTCGCGGCCAGCTCATCGGCCATATCGCCCAGCACCCAAATACCCAAAACGCGCACCTGGTGCCCCTGGCTTACCTGTACGGCTGCCAAGTCACATATCAAACGCTCAATACCCCCGCGGTCGAGTCCGGTGGCAATGTGCAGAAGTCTCAGAGGTGTTCTCCCTGCTCGTAGTCCTCTTCGGGCCAAAGCCAGGCGAGTTCTCGCTGTTCACGGTCACGCTGCTCGGCCCAACTGGTGATACCCAACAAAAAGAGAATGAAGCCCAGCAGGCTGCCGAAAGCCGGTACAGGCACGAAGTTTTCCTGACTGACAGCACTGATCGTCAGAAACACCAACGCCGTGAACATCCCGCGTCCCCACAACGCCAAGGACGATACCGCCGAGCGAGACAGACGAAACGACACACGCAGCGCAGTGCCCAACGCTACCAGGAACAGCAGCAGCCCAGGTAGCCCCCCTTCAATCAGAAAATGCACATAGTTGTTGTGGGCCGCGTTGAAATTCGTCGCCGGCCGCAAGACCCCCTGCCAGTTGCCCACCCCAACCCCCAAGACCCACGCCAGCGGATGACTCATGAGCCAACCGAACATGCGTATCCATCCCCGCACCCGATAGCCGCCCGTCGACTCGCCAAAGCCTCGTTCCAGAAAGAAGCGATCGCGCACTTCGGGCACCTGCGTGAGCACCAACCAGGCCAAAATGCCCGCACAGAGCACCGCGATCGCCACCTTCAAACGCCC
>CAYNXW010000399.1:0-2699 GCA_964401265.1 uncultured Pirellulales bacterium
AATACAATGCCCAGGACGTCTTTGCCGGCCTGAAAGAAATTGCCCTCAAAATGCGACAACGCCAGCAGAAAAAACAGGAAATCTCACAACAGTGACCGGGTCCCAGCTGCCTGAAAAACCAAAACTCTTAACCAGTGAGCAACTCGCCTCGCGAGCTCAGCAGGGAGACCGCCGCGCCTTCGAGTGTCTCGTCGATCGACACGGTCCCTCCCTGCTGCGTTTCCTTACCCTGCGAGTCGGCAATCGCCATGACGCTGAAGATGTTCTCCAGGACACCTTTGTCCGCGCCTACACGCGACTTCATCGCTACCAGCCTCAACGACGCTTTAACACCTGGCTTTTCACCATCGCGGCGCGACTCGCCACGGATCATCGACGGCGACTTCGCCCTGCCTCTCAGACCGAAGCCGCCACGTCCGCCCAGGCCGACCCTCTCGAACAGCTGATCCTTGACGAGCGACGTGACCGCATCTGGCAACAGGCCCAGTTGCTCCCAGCCACCCAGTTTACCGCACTATACCTGCACTACGTCGAAGACCTGCCCCCGCGCGACATCGCTCGCGTCATGCGAAAATCTGCCGTCCACACCCGCGTCTTGCTCCACCGCGCCCGCACCACGCTCGCTCAAAGGCTCAGCGACGCCCAGGCAGTCTCGGACGTCCCTCAAGCCCGCTCGCCAGAATCTGACACCATCTTGCCCGAAGGAGCCAACTCATGAGCCACCTGCCCAATGACCGACATAAAGACAGCCTTGATAGGCAGTTGCGTCATTCGCCCCCTCCGCCGCCAACGCCGCTTGACGAGGCCCTCCGCCGACGCATCCTCGACGCCCTGCCTGACGAGCCAGCACCGGCCCGCCGCCCTGTTAGACTCTATCTTGCCGCCGCTGCCGTTGTGCTCATTGCCCTGGCACTGTCGCTGACGCTACATCTGCACCAGCCCGCCACGCCTGCCCGCGAGGCCCCCGAGCCCGCCCTCTGGGCCAATACCCCCCTCAACTGGAACACCCTGGCGATGCCGCTCTCTCGCGAACCCCTGCCCAGCGCTTTGGCTGATTGGCTTGTGATACCCCTCGATGCCCAGACCGAAAACCTCATGGCCGATTCGCTGGCTGCACTCAAGTTCATAGGCCGCTGTGCCAACGTCGACACCGACCCCACCAACGACGCCTGAAACCGGCCTGCCCCCATCAGCCGTGGCAGCCAAGCCCACTCCCTTCCTCATGCAATGTCAAGCTCGACCGCCATCGCAATCTCGTCGCACTGATCCTGCTTAGGACAATTCACGCAGTCCGACCACACCTTCAACGGCAGGCTCTCCGTCTCCACCTGCGCCAGGCCACACCGCTCGAAGAATCCCGGCTCCAGCGTCAGCGTAAACACTCGCCGTATTCGCAATTGTTGCGCCTCGCTCAACGCCGCCTCCACCAAGGCCCGCCCCACCCCACGACCCTTCAAATCCTCCCGAACTGCCAGCGATTTGATCTCCGCCAGATCCTGCCAGTACACCTGCAACGCACAACAGCCCACCACCTCGCCCCCCTGCTCGGCCACCTTGAAATCCCGTACCGAAGCATACAAATCCGCCAACGAACGGAACAGCATCCGGCCGTGCTCCGCATAGCCCGTAATCAGGTCCCGCATAGCCGGAATGTCATCCACCTGGGCTGTTCGAATCACCTTGTCGCACCTTCTCTCGCCCCCTGTTTCGTTGTTAGCGAGCCTGTAACCGCCAAGTATAAGCCGACCGTGGCTCACTGGCAACCTCCTGCAAAGACCCGCAAACCCAGACCCCGCCGCCGTCAGGCCGATTTATACGCTCGATTTACCCTCCGATCCGCCTATAATGTCCCCATGACTGCCACCGACCCTGCCACCGAAAACGCCAACCTGCCCGCTGGTCGCTGCGTGGTGCAACAACACACCATCGCAGGCCAGAGCCACTACGACCTCATGCTCGAAATGGGCGACGTCTTGGCCACCTTCCAGGTCCCTTGCCCGCCCCAAGACTGGGCCGATAAACAACTTACATGCGTCAAGCTGGACGACCACCGCCTGATGTACCTTGACTATGAAGGGCCCGTCTTACCCAACAGAGGCCACGTCCGCCTCGTCCTCAAGGGCCGCTACCGGTGCCGCTCCCTCCGCGAGAATTGCTGGCAACTCGGCCTGATTAGTGATATTATCACCGCCACGCTCACTTTACGCCGACTCGGCGATCGACAATGGCAACTCCAAGTGACAGGAGCCGACCGTGATCCAGTCCCCAATGACGACCTGCCGTGATAACATCTGCCGATTCATCCTCATATGTGCTGCTGCGGCCTGGCTCGCCGGCTGCCAGACCAACTGGGACAACATCACCACCTCCATCAAAGACGACGTCTCCGACTTGCCCTGCAATCTCTGGCAGGACAGCAAGAACCTCGTTACCTCCCGCGAAAATCAGATCGTCCTGCTCACCGCCGGTGCCGCCTCCGGTGCGGTCCGATGCGCCTACGACGACGACGTCGCCGACCACTTCGAGGAAACCAAAACCTTCGGCCGGGATTTCAGCATCGCCGCCGGTGCCGTCCCCATCACTGAACTAAGCATCACCGGCCTGGCCTACCTCAACTCCCTCGCCACCGACGACGAGCAAGGCTACCAGGTTTGGCGCTCCATGATCGAGGCTCAGGCCCTCAACGGCATGCTTACCCA
>CAYNXW010000400.1:0-2663 GCA_964401265.1 uncultured Pirellulales bacterium
GAACCGAGCGAGCGCTGACTATTCGGCGGTCAGCGGTGGTTCGATCAATACCGCCAGCGAAATCTTCGCCAGCGTCAGTGGCGGCTCCGACAACGAGGCAAGCGGCCTGTTGCTGGCGAACACGTTCGCCGAGGTGAAGGGAAGCACGATTACCAAGAACGCCGAGCACGGCCTGCTGGCGACGACCTCGACGATCCTGATGTCGAGTTCGGAGGTGAGCGACCACCCGAGCGACGGACTCAACCTGACTGACAGCAAGGCGGATCTCGAGATCACTCACGTGACAGGGAATCGCCGACGCGGGATCTTCGCCGGCGTCAACGCCGAAGTGAAGATCTCCGGAGGATCGATCGCCCAGAACGGGGCGGAGGGGATCTCCCTCGACTCGAGCGCCGTCGAGCTGTCCGGTGCGACGGTCCAAGGGAACGGAACGGTCGGAATCCTCGGTTCGGACGGGAAGGTGATCGCTGATGAGACGACGATCTCCGACCATCCGGACGAAGGTTTGAAGCTCTTCGCCACGTCGGCGGAGCTGACCGACAGCGACATCTCGGACAACGGCACCTACGGCGTCTACGGAACCGACGGCGCGACGTGCTCGCTGACGACCTCGACGATCACCGGGAACCGAACCGGTGGCGTCGCCCTCGACAACGGTGCGGTCGACGCCCTGGCAACGACGATCTCCGACAACGGGGACGTCGGCATCATCGGGTCGGAAGCGATCGTCAACCTGTCTGGATCGAGCGCCGTCTCCGGACACTCCACCGACGGAATCCGCCTCGACGGAAGCTCAGCGAAGCTCATCGACGCCTCGGTGACGGGGAACGGCGAGGATGCAATCGATGTCACCAACTCGAAGGTCACGATGCAGGGCTGCACGCTTTCGCGGAACGACACGAACGCGATCGATGCCCGATCGAGCTCCGTGACCGCGGCGACGTGTCTCCTGACGGACAACGGCGCCTCCGCCGTCCTCGCGAGTGAGCGTGCGCGGGTGACGCTGATCGGAAGCACGGTCAGCGGGCATCCGGACGACGCCGTCTCTCTCGACGGCAGCTCGGTCAGCCTGCAGGACTGCGAGGTCTTCGACAACGCATCGAGTGCGGTGTCGGCGAATCAGGCAACGTTGACGATCGCCGGAACGACGGTCTCCGGGCACAGCGAGAGCGCCCTGGTCCTGAACGACTCCCGCGCGGAGGTTTCGAGTTCTCGGATCGAGGAGAACGGCGGGTCCGGACTGGAAGCGGTCCTCTCGACCGTGGCGTTCGATGACACGAGCGTCACCGACCATCCGACGGACGCGATCGTCCTCGATCGCTCGTCGCTGGAGTTCGTCGAGTCCGTTCTGACGGACAACAGCGGCGTTGGCGTATCCGCCCTCGACTCTCAGATCACGATCGCGGCGAGCACGATCTCCGACAACACGAGCTACGCGCTCGATCTGACGAACAGCTCGGCCGTCGTCTCCGGCGGCTCGGTCGTCCGTGCCAACGGCGATGTCGCGGTGAACACGCTGAATGCGACGCTGACGCTCCTCAACGCGGAGATCGCAGACCATCCGGCGACCGCCGTCGTCCTCGACAACTCCCCCGCCTCGGTCACGCGAAGCACGATCCGAGATAACGAAGGGTGGGGACTCGAGGCGATCCACCAGACGGCGCTGATGACGCTCGGTTCGACGATCAGCGGCAACCGGGACGGAGGGATCTCTCTGACCCGCTCCGTCGCCGCTCTCCTGGATGAGTCCTCGATCAGCGGGAACCTCGGTCCAGGCGTCTCCGCGACCGAACGCTCCGCTCTCCTCGTCGTCGAGACGACGATCGGGCAGAACGCCTCGAACGGACTGACGATCGATACGTCGTCCGCCTCGATCCGCCAGTCGACGATCGCCGGTAACGAGGGCCACGGGATCGATCTGGCCAGCCAGTCGGTCCTGTCGCTCGTCGGATCGACGCTGTCGGAGAACTCGGGCGACGGTCTCCACCTGGAGACCTCGATCGGATCGATCCGCCAGAACGCGTTCACCGACAACGCGGGATTCGGGATCTTCGTCGGGGCCGACTCCTTGGTCGCCGGCTACGAGAACTCGTTCACCGGGAACGGAACCGACACTTCGGAGAACGTCCCCGAGGAGCTCTGGCTCCCCCGCTAGAACCTCAACGGGAATCGAATGCGAGAAAAGCAAACGGGGGAAGCTTCGCGGCTTCCCCCGTTCTCTTCTGACAGCGAAGCCGCCCGAGGACCTACTGTAGAACCTCGACGATCTGGAGGCCTTCTTCGCGGTCGGCGATGTAGACGCGCCCCTGGTGAATGTGAAGGCGGGTCGCCTCGCCGGGTGTATCGATCTGCGCAATCCGTTGCGGGTTCGCAGGATCGGCGACCGAGTAGACGGAGACGCCGCTCGTACCCTCGGCCACGTAGAGGGCCGAGCCGACAAGGGCAAGCCCCATCGCCTCGCCCTCGGTACCGATGAAGCCGATCTCTGCCGGCGTCGTCGGATCGAGAACGTCGAGGATCCGAACCCCGCCGTAGCCCGCGGCGACGAAACCTGTCGCCCCGGAAACGGCAACGTCGTTCGCCTCGCCGAAGGTCTTCAGGACTCCGAGGGAAGCCGGTTCCGACGGACTCGAGACGTCGACGAGCTCGATCCCCGCGTCCCC
>CAYNXW010000401.1:0-2654 GCA_964401265.1 uncultured Pirellulales bacterium
CCATCGCTCATAAATAACACCTACACTTTAGCCAAAACTGCGTGAACGCTTACCATTTCTCTACCCGATCTCGCTTGCTACACCCGTCTTTCGCCAAATACCGCATCCGTCCTCGCCGCCAACGAGTCAGCGTCCCTGCTATGGGACCCACATATTGCACTTCCTACGATTATCCCTGCGTCAACACGTCGAACTGCTCGGGCGTCAAGAGCCGGCGCAGCTTCGCCAGGGCCGCCAGCTCGATCTGCCGCACCCGCTCCTTGCTCAGGCCCACCAGCGCCGCTATTTCACTGAAGCTCTTCGCTTTACGCAGACCCGGCACCTTCTCCGGCTCCGTCAAGCCGTAATGCTCACGCACCACCACCCGCTCGCGTTCCTCCAGCGCCTCGTCCATCACATCAGTCAGACTTCGCCGGGCGGACTCTACCGCCCCCACCACGGCCTGGCCCGTTGCCAGCCGCACATCGCCAGCCACCTCCAGAATCTCCTCCTCCACGGCGTACACCGGACGGCGATACTGCTGACGCCGTAGCGTCGCAAACCGTTTCACGATCGCCCACGTCGCATATGTCGAAAACTTCACCCCCCTGCCCGCATCGAACTTCTCGACGGCATTCATCAAGGCCATATTCCCCTCGCTGATCAACTCCTGCATCTCCCCCTCGTGCCGTGTGTGCTTACGGGCGACGCTGACCACCAGACGCAGATTCGCCTCGATAAGCCCATCTTTAACCGCTTCCGCCTGCTCCAGATAGCCCCGAATCTGCCGTACCAGCCGGCCCCGAGGCTCTTTGACGTCCAACCCCTCCTGCAGCGTCGCCGCCTTCCACTTGAGGTAATTATACTTGCGAAACAGAAACTGCTCCTGACGGGCGTTGAGCAAATCGTGCTGAGCGATATCAGCCACGTACGCCTGCAACCCGGTTGGTGCAGGCGGCCGCTGACGCCTTGCCCGCTCACCTTCCTGGCCGCCATCCTCTGACGCCACGGGCCCGCTGGTCTGCTCGAACAACCCCGCCGGCGGCTCCAGAAATGCCCTGCCCGTCCCCGCTGAGGCGAACTCCTCGCAGCCCATATACGCAATCTCACGCTCGGCCAGCTCGGCCGCCCACTGCATATTGATCGCCCGATAGATGTTCGACTTGCTCTTGCTGAAACGCTCCATCAGCTCGCTGACCGGTGTACCCTGTTCGAACAAGCGTGCGATTTCCGCTCGCTGGTCCTGGCCGATATACGTCGATCGCTTGACAAAAAGTCGGCCTGCCTCGGACGACTTCTCATAATCCGCCAGCAACTTTCGCACGGTCTCGACCGACCGGCCAAACCGCTTGGCAGTCC
This sequence comes from uncultured Pirellulales bacterium, assembly GCA_964401265.1. Taxonomy (GTDB): domain Bacteria; phylum Planctomycetota; class Phycisphaerae; order Sedimentisphaerales; family SM23-30; genus CAYNXW01. The sequence goes on from CAYNXW010000401.1 coordinate 1,339, forward strand.
GGCGAATCGCCTCCTGACGCTGGTCCGGAGCAAAATGTGCCCACCGAACCAGCCGCCTTTCTATTTGTCCACGCTCCTGCGGGCCCAGCTGAGAAAACGCCCGGCCCTGCTCAACCGACTTGCCTTGAATTGCTTCAAAGAGCTCCACCGCATGTCCAAGAAACGCCAACCTCTTACGGCCGTCCTTGAAGACCAGGTAACGTCCGATAAGCCCCCGCTGCCGCCAACGATTGATAGTCTTGACGCAGACCCCAAACCGCTTGGCCAACTGTTCAATGGTGTACGCCCGCTCGAGCCTGCTCGGCAGTGCCGGGATATTGAGCCCCTTGCTCAACTGTTCAGAATAGGCGGCCAGGTCGTGGGCCAGGTCCTCATAGCCTATCAGGACGGCGTGTGGGAGCGTCCGCGGGCGATACCCGGTCAGGTGAAAACAGACGAACTCGTAGGGATAGTCCCGCCCCGGCTGAATCAGACGCATCAGATTCTCACAGGCGTCCAGCTGAATGACCCGCTGGCGTTCCGGTGCGAACTGGGCCTGCATCAGCAATTGCGCTAGTTCTGGCGAGCGTATTTTCGCCATCGCTCCGTGCTCCCACGCCCCAATCTGGCCTGTAAGACCTCAGCATCTATTATGGCATCACGCCGCCTTCAAGTCAAGCCTTTTGCGTAGCAGTCCAATCGCCCAGGTGTCCACTTGCCATCTGCAGGGCAGTACGTAACAGTATTGTATACATAGGTTTAGAACGAGCAGAAAAGAGACGCCTTTGAGCAGTGTGCCACGAGCGGCCTTTTGCACGCTGCCAGGAAGCAAAAATGCCATCTGGGCATGGGAGGAAATCTGGTGAGTGACACCACTCTGGAACCGTCGAAATCGCCCAACAGGCCGAGCAATCAGGAGGTGGCCCTTGGCCTGTGCCTCAGAAAGCCCAGGTCGCCTGCAGACAACTAGCTCAACGGTGCCCCCCGTGAATGAAGTATCTCAGATTGTCCTGGCCGTCGCCGGCCTGAGGCAGCTCAGGTTCCTTGGGCTTTGGTGATAGAGGCGGACCTATGGTGGCGGGGGCGAACCAGCAAGCACCCCCGCAGCCTTTGGGCGGGCCAGGTTGTTTTGTGTCTGGGCGTACGCGATTGTGTCCGGAAGAACTCCCCCCAAGGGTGTCAAGCTGGGCAATCTGGGGGATTTACGCTGTGCGCATTATGGTCAGCGAGGGTCAAAAAGTGGACGCCAGCGTCAAAAGCCCACGTTCAGCAGGAATGGGCCTAACGTATTGTAAGTACAGGTGGTTATGGCGATTTTGTGGTTGATCGGCGGATGC
>CAYNXW010000402.1:0-2653 GCA_964401265.1 uncultured Pirellulales bacterium
ACGCGCCGGCCCCCTCTTGGGCCGACACTATTTCGGGCGTTTCATTACCCGAGCAGACATAACAACGAGTCTTGACGCTGAAGGAGTCCTCTGTGCAGGTCCCCGCACCCGCAGGTAATATGAGCTTGTCACGGCAACACTCCGTGGCATTACAGGCGCCAGCCAAGCTCAACCTAAGTCTCGTCGTCCAGGGCCCAAGAGACGACGGCTACCACGACTTGCACAGCGTGATGGCCACCCTTGCTCTCTACGACCACCTACGACTGACGCACACCGCCCAGCCAGGAATCGACTTGCACACCTCGGGACTCGACGTGCCCAACGACCCCAACAACCTCGTCGTCCAGGCGGCGCTCGCCCTGGCCCGAGACGCAGCCATTGAGCCCGCCCTCCGTATCGACCTCCACAAGAACATCCCTCTTGGCGGTGGCCTCGGTGGCGGCAGTAGCGACGCTGCCGCCTGTCTCATCGGGCTCAACCGTCTGTGGCAGCTACAATATTCCAGGACTCAATTAGCGTCCATCGCCGCACAGATCGGCTCCGATGTCAGCTTCTTCCTCTATGCCCCCGTCGCCCTTTGCACCGGCCGAGGCGACATCGTCACACCGCTCTCACTGCGATGCCGCCTGCACGTCCTGCTGATCATGCCTGCTCTGCACGTACCCACCCCACAAGTCTACAAACAGTTCCAACATAACCCTCAAAAGGCCGACCACCTGCTACACCAGGTCGAAGGCTTCCTGCAACACGACGACCTCGACGGCCTGGCCGCTCAACAAATCAATAACCTGGCCCCTGCCTGCCTCGAACTCTTTGCGCCTTTACGTAAATTGCGTTCAGAGTTGCGCAACCTCGACATTCCCCCTGTCCAGGTCTCCGGCAGCGGCGCCACGCTCTTTCTCACGTCCCCTTCGCACGATCAAATCAAACAATGGGCCCAATTAGTGCAAGAACGTCAACTTGGACAGGCCCAATGCGTCAGCTTCCACAACCAAAGCGAACCATTCCTGGAGGTGCACCATGCAGATTTCTGAAATCCGCGTCAAACTTGTCGAGAACCGAACGGACCGCCTCAAAGCCTTTTGCTCCGTCACCTTCGACAACGCCTTTGTCGTACGCGACCTCAAAATCATCGAAGGCACCGACGGGTACTTTGTCGCCATGCCCTCGCGCAAACTCACCGACCACTGCCCATCCTGCAGCTTTAAGAACCCCCTCCGCTCCAAGTATTGCAGCGAATGCGGCGCCCGCCTCGACGACGCTCGCAATCGCCGACGCTCCACCAGCGGACGCACCAAGCTGCACGCCGACGTGGCGCACCCCATCAACCAGCAGGCCCGCGAGTATATCCAGGGAAAGATCGTAGAAGCGTACGAACGTGAAGTCGAACTCTCCCAACAACCAGGCTATCGCCCACCCAAAATGGACATGGACGAAGAATACTACGCCCACGAAACTCAGCCGAGCGAACCACAGGCCTCACCCGCCCCCCAAGCACCCTCCGAGCCTGCCCCCGACCAAGGGGCTGCCCCAAATGCCGAGCCTGCCGAGCCGACCTCACCGCCCAGCGAACCTGCCCAGCCCGACCAGGACGAAGAAGACCCCAACCCCTACTCCTTCGGCGAAGGCATCCTGTAGAATACACCTATGCCCTGGTATAAAGCCGGCCACGCCGCTGGCAAACACCGGCAAGACACGCTGTGGTTACACTACAGCCACACCGCAATAGGTCACCAGTCTGCTGGGGTCAGGGCCCCCACGACCAAATATCGCTGGGCCCTGCCGCCACCACCCCCTCTTGCCCAGCCTTTGCCCCATAACTCAACTGCGATCCTCGATCCAACGCCGGCGGCACAGGTGCCTGCTTTGAGAATATCACGACGGCTCGGTTGATGACCCACTCTTGACGGAGAGCCCTTTTCAATCGCCTTGCTGTTTAGCTCAGATTGTCCATGAAAGACACCGCCGCCAAAAGTCAAAACCGGCCGTTGCAGACCAATATCAACGCCGGCAATGTCCCTTCTCGCTCACACGTCAAAACGCGACTCACATTTCCGATTTCCCCAGGTACCGCTGCGCCAGCCTCTTCTCCAGCTGCTCCAGGGATACCCCCTTCGTCTCCGGCAACACCAGCCAGACAAACACCGCCTGCGCCACCATGCACACCACAAAAAACATGAAACTGTGACCCGGCCCAATACCCTTCGCCCGCACCCTGTTCGGAAATATCTCCGCGATAAACACCCACACCACCGCCCCCGTCGAAATAACCAACATCAACCCAATCGGAATAGACTGCAATAACGCCGTGTCACTGTCGCTGCCGCTCATGCCGAACACCTTCGGCGCATAATACAACAACGCGTTTATCACCGAAAACTGATTAAACGCCGCCGTGTCAAAAACAAACAAAAGCCCCCCAAAAAACACCGACCGCCTCCTTACCCGTTCACCGCTTCAAACATCGCCATAATATTCTCCGCCGGCATCCCCGCCAGAATATTGTGCACCTGCTGAAACACAAACCCCCCGCCCGGCGACATGATCTGCACGTTCTCTCTAACATGCTCACGTACCTCCGCCGGCGTCCCGTTCGGCAACACATCACGCGTATCGCAGCCGCCCCCCCAGAATACCATGTCCTTGCCAAACT
>CAYNXW010000403.1:0-2652 GCA_964401265.1 uncultured Pirellulales bacterium
CAGCCCTAAGGGGCGGCTGTGGGCGACATGGTATGCCGGGATAACTCCGGGAGAAAACCGGAACAACTATGTTGTGGTTTCCACCAGTGCCGATGGCGGCAAGACTTGGACAGAAACTGTCATCATCGACCCCGACGGCAAAGGTCCGGTACGTGCGTTTGACCCCGAACTTTGGGTGGACCCGACGGGTAGGCTCTGGTCTTTCTGGGCTCAGACTGTCGGCCATAACGCGACAGTCGCCGGCGTTTGGGCCATAACCAACGATGATCCGGACAAGGCCGATTCCGCCTGGTCGAAGCCTCGCCGCCTCACCGATGGAATTATGATGTGCAAACCAACTGTGCTGTCATCGGGCGAGTGGGTCCTGCCCGCGTCATGTTGGCGGACAGACCATAGTGCGCGAATGGTTGCCTCTACGGATGAAGGCAAGACGTGGCGCGTGCGTGGGGCTGCCAACCTGCCTAAGCCATTGCGTACTGCCGACGAACACATGATCGTGGAGCGTCGGGATGGATCGCTATGGATGCTGGTCCGCATTATAAGCAACGGCATCGGCGAAAGCGTCTCCACGGACCGCGGCCGTTCGTGGAGCGAGGTTCGCCAGGGCAACATTCCACACGTCGAGGCCCGGTTCTTCGTCAGCCGGCTCGCTTCCGGAAAGCTCCTTTTAGTGAAGCATGCCGACGGCGTGGACACCCGCAGAATGATGACCGCCTACCTGTCGGACGACGATGGCAAGACCTGGTCGGGCGGCCTGCTGCTCGACGAAAGAAAGGTCTCCTACCCGGACGGAGTCCAGGCCAAGGACGGCACCATCTACATCACCTACGACTGTCGGTACGTAGACGAATCAATCTGCATGGCCGTGTTTACCGAACAAGATGTTGCAGCGGGTAAGAACGTATCAGGTAAGGTGCGGTTTCGCGCACTTGTCAGCCCAGGACTTGTAAAGAAATAGTATATCAATTTTGTAAAGGAGATGTTTCCGTGGAAAAGACGAAATGTGTATGCCTGTTCTTGTTGTTAATGGTCAGCGTTGTTTTGCAACCTATCTGTACCGCGGCAAGTGAGGGTTTATCAGAGCATGATTTCCAAGATCCGCCTTCGCTGGTGCGGCCTCGGGCGATGTGGTGCTGGCTCAATGGGAATGTCTCGCTGGACCACATCACGCGTGAACTCGACGAGATGAAAGACAAAGGCATGGGGGGAGCGGATATCTGGGACGTTCACGCCGGGTGGTGCTTTACCGAGATCGACAACGAAGCCGTCCCTGCGGGGCCGGAATTCATGGGGCCCGAATCCGTCAAGGCCATTACCCACGCGGTGAATGAGGCTGGCAAGCGAGACTTGATTTTGGGCATGTTTGTCTCGAGCGGTTGGAATGCCGGTGGCAAATGGGTCACGCCGGAAAATGCGGGCAAAGCCTTGCACGTGACAGAAGTTATTGCGGAAGGGCCTGCCCGTCTGAAGAAGAACTTGCCGTTTCCCGAGAACAAGGCCCCTAAGGGCAGTGATGGCTTGCCGCTGTATTACAAAGACGTCGCGACTATCGCCTTGCCCTACTCAAAAGACAAGATTATTGCCAAGCCTTCGGCGGTGGTCGATCTGAGCGACAAGATGGACAAGCAGGGCAATCTCACGTGGGACGTTCCTGCCGGCAAGTGGGTCATCATGCGTCTTGTGTGCACCAATACGGGCAAGGCACTGATTGTGCCCAGCCCCAACTCGGCTGGCCTGATGATCGATTTTCTAGACAGCAAGGCGACTGAGTATCATTTTCAGTACTTTATTGACAAGTTGCTTGCCTCACTGGGCGGCGATAGTTTTGATGACAAAGCCTTGAAATACCTGCACACCGACAGCATGGAAATGGACCGTTCCGACCTGTGGGCGGACAATATGACACAAGGCTTTGAGCAGGCCTTTGGTTATGACCTGGTTCCGTATATTCCGTGTATGTACGGCTGGAAGATGACCGACAAAGAAACCTCCGATCGTTTCCTCTATGACTTCCTGCAGTTCCGTAGTAATCTCTTGATTCACTCGCACTACGTCACAGGGTCAGAAGTGCTGGCGAAATACGGCCTGAAGCACCAGTCGGAAGCGGGCGGTCCTGGGCCGCCGATTTGGAAGCTGGACATTGATTCGCTCAAAGCTCTGGGTGCGGTACATCTTCCCATGGGCGAGTTTTGGATCGAACACCGAAACATGTTTCTGATCAAAGAAATCTCCAGCGCTGCTCACGCATATGGCAGGCGCATTATCGATGCTGAGTCTTTCACCAGCGGCTTGCGTTGGGTCAATGGCCCCTTTGATTACAAGAAGGTTGTCGACCGGGCGTTTTGTGAAGGGCTCAACCGTGTCACCTATCACACCTTTGACCATTCCCCGGTTGTAGGCAAAGGCCCCGGCTGGAGCTACCACTGGGGCTCTGACATTGATCTGAATACCGCCTGGTGGCCCAGCTCTCGCCCGTTTCATAATTATATTGCACGGTGCAGCTATATGCTCAGCAGCGGCCTGTTTGCGGCTGACGTGTGTTACTATTATGGTGATCAGGTGCCCAACTTCTATCCGCAGTATCACGATGTGCCGAAGAAGATAATCCCCGAGGGATTGGGGCAAGGTTATGATTATGACGTGGTTAATAGC
>CAYNXW010000404.1:0-2650 GCA_964401265.1 uncultured Pirellulales bacterium
ATTTCCATGATCAAACACCTGACATCCGACCCACCTGCCGTCCGAGGAAACATCGATCAAGACGCCGTCTTCAACGATATCCGACAATCGCTGGACGCCCCGATGTACTTCATGGGAAGCGACGTCACAATCGAACAGTTCAAAAATAAATTGTGGACCAGCCGTGTCATTGCCAGACAAAATTTCGCCCGCTGGCAAGCCGACGGCATGAAAACCATGGCCCATCGTGCCCGACAAAACGCACAAAAACTCCTCGACCAATACGAGGTCCCTGACCTCGAGCCAGCCGTGTTGCGAGAAATCAACCAGATCGTCAAAAAAGCACACGTCCGAGCCAAAGCACGGTAACGCAAATGGCAACATCCGCCATTCAAAAACACATCACCTCAATGTCGAATATAACCCCGTAGGCCGCCCAGCCCCCGCCCGGCGATCCGACTTGCTAATCCCCCTAACAAACGCACACCTGCTACTTCCACAACTGCATAGAATGGCCTTACACCCTTGCACACAGCCCCCTCCCCCTCCGCCTTCGCCTACCCCACCTGCTTCGCCAGATACTCCTGCACATAACGACGCACCCCCTCCTCAATACTCACAAACGGCGCGTCGTATCCCGCCCCACGTAACTTGCTCATCTCCGCCTGCGTGTGATACTGATACTTGTCCCGAATACTCTCAGGCATATCGACAAAAACGATCTCCGTCGGCAGCCCCGCCGCCGCAAACAACGCCGCCGCCAGATCAACCCACGTCCGCGCCACGCCCGTCCCGCAGTTGAACAACCCCGACACCTCCGGATGATCGTAAAAGAACAACGACACCGCCACCGCATCCGACACGTAAACAAAATCACGATCCTGCTCGCCATCACGATAGTCAGACCGATGCGATTTGAACAGCGTGATCTTACCCTCACCCACCACCTGGCCATACGACTTGTGCACCAGAGACCGCATAGCGCCTTTATGGTCCTCCCAAGGCCCATACACATTGAAAAACTTCAGCCCTACGATCTTATCCAGAACACCCGTCTCTAACGCCCACTCATCAAACATCTGCTTCGATCGACCATACCCGTTCAAAGGCGCCAGCGTCGGCGTCACCTCATCAGCATCCGAATACCCCTGCGACCCGTCGCCATACGTCGCAGCGCTCGAGGCATAAACAAACCGCGCACCCGTCCGCAACGACCATTCACACAAATCTCGCGTGTACTGATAATTGTTGTCCTTGAGATAGGCCTCGTCCGTCTCCATCGTCGAACTGCACGCACCCAGATGAAACACACCGTCCACCCGGGGCACACGATTCTCCCGCAACATCGAGCGAAACTCTGCCTTGTCCTGATACTCACTAAACTCGACTCGCTCAAGATTACGCTGCTTGTCAGGATGATTCAGATCGTCCACAACGATGATATCCGTTTGCCCCCGCGCGTTCAGACCCTGCACAAGGTTGCTGCCGATAAAGCCGGCCCCACCGGTAACAATGAATTTCTCGCTCATAAGTCGATCTCTCTTTCCATATCTGCACGTTGGCCGCCAGCGTGGATAGCGCGGCCCAACCGGTAGCGGCCCTTGACCGAGCCAGCCGCCCTGGCCGGTGGCGACGAGCCCGATGCCTGCCATCACTTCCACCTGTCGTTATGTATCATGCAGACCTACGCCCCGTCAAGACCAGGCATCGCCAGGCCCCGCCGTGTCCGGCCTGCGCTATAAGTCTATATATACAGCGAAGATAGCATAAGAGAAATGCTCTCCTGCCCTGACAGGGACCTGGCCAGAGGCACTTACAGCCAAATCAAGATTGCACCGCCTCAGCAGTCTCGATGGCATATAATTTAGTAGGACAAGGATTGAATTGTTGGTGCATTAGGATAGGCCAGGAGGTCGGTCATGGCGCACATAACTCATTACACTCACTGGGCTCAACAGCACCATCTGACGGGTCACGACATCATGCATCGTGTGGGTAACGTCTTGCATGACAAGCGTTTCTGGGGCACGGCGGTGATCGTGGCGGCGGTGTTGGTGTTTGTGGGGCTGTTGTTGTGGTTGGGCCAGTATGCAGAGCCCGCCCCACTCAATCAGCCTTACCGGTACTACCCGTATCTGCCGTAAGCACATGCGTTACAGTAGTTTACGGGCGTACACCAAGGTCTGACCAGGTGGAGCTGCGCAATGGAGGGGGCCATATGCGTCCGACGGGAGGGGGATTGTCTTTTCCCCAGCGGGCCTCCACAGGGGACGGGCGTTTTCCTATGTGCCGGCTGCCAAGCTCGGTTGCATCGGCCCCATAGCAGAGCTGCTGACCAGACTGCGCCAGCGGCAGCTGCGTTTTTGGGCGAAAAATGACGGTGCGGTGCGCGATCGTGGCGAAGAAAAGCAAAAAAGTTGTGGCAAGCTGGGTAATCTGTGCCGGTTATAACGTGCGCGTTTTGGTCAGCGACCTTCAATAAGTGGCAAAAAGTTGCAAAAAGTAAGGCCTTTTGGGTCATAACTTGCACGTTTTCGGGCAAAAAAGGGGCGTTTTGGGGCGAAAAATGGGGGTAAAAAAACGGTCTTTGCCAAAGTGCGCTCGCATACAGCTTGCCCACCCCCCCTATCTTAACATGCCAAAAAGACGCGCCGTAGAGACCCGGAGACAG
>CAYNXW010000405.1:0-2640 GCA_964401265.1 uncultured Pirellulales bacterium
AGCTGTTGGGAGATCAAGGGAAACTCTCTAATGGATAATAAATCAAAAACGGAAAAATACAGAAAACTTTCAATAGCAGCACTTGTTTGCGGCTTGCTGGTATTTACTCCATTCATTCTGCAACTGGGCCCTATACAGCCCCTGTTATGGGGATTGCCAATTTCTGCAGTTATATATGGAAGTATTGATTTGAAGGCAATACAAGACGGCCGTTTAAGTAGAAAAGGTAAGGAGTTTGACATAACGGGAATAGTATTGGGATCAATTCTTCTTTTGCACGTATTAGTTATGACACCTCTGACATTTATCATTCCCAATTTTCGCTATTGGAATAGAATAATTTTTTAGGTTAAATTAAAATATGAACAAACATATTCTTATTTCAGTCCAACATTATTGAGTATATATTTTATCTTCTATTGTTAAAAATCAGAGCTTTTTAAAAAATCAGAAACGCCTGTATCAGGCACGTTGTAGTCATTTGATTTTATGCTATCAGCAAAATATAGAATAACTCTGGCAATTTAATTAAGGATTAGTTAGGTTATTGCCCTAATGTATTAAATAGATTTTGAAATTTTATCATTTGGAATATTAACTCTAAGTCACCCCCTGTTGTGTTAATGTACTCATGGAAATTACCATTGATTTTTTTTGAAGGTTCCGAAAGGATTCTGATGATATATTTATATCTGGACCTTTCAATATCATTCTTTAAAACTATAGGGTAATAAAACTAAAGGTATGGGTACTACGAATATGATAACGAAAAAGATGGATTGGTTTATTAATAAATAATCCGCTGATAAGAGAAACTAAAATACTTACTCTCTATAGATAGAAAATCCCTAATAGATTCCATACTAATATTTAAAAAGCTTTTAATAACATAAATCTTAAAAGTTTTTCTATGCCTAGAGAATAATTTAAAATATCACTAAATAATCACATTACAAAAAAAGAAACTGCACTGTTAGGAATTTTTTAAAAGTGAACTCCTTCTGTTTTAAAAGTGAACCGCTTTTAGGTCACTATTTTTGATCTTTTTAACATCGATAAGCTCTTTATTGGACCAAAACCTCAGTTCAGAGAACTGGGCATTAAGTGAGCCTCAAAGTCAACCAAAATTCCAGAGCTATCGGTCACGAAAATTCCAGACCCCAGGACAAAAAAATTATCCCTTGCCACCTCCCTTATCCTTAAGATCCTTCCTCCTGTAACTGGGTCCTTTAATATTTTTGATGGCTGAATAATGGACTATCCTGTCAGTTATGGCTGAAGCCAAAACACCATCAGCAAATATCTCTCCCCCCATTACTCAAAAGTCTTGTTAGTGGTAATAATTATAGATCCTTTTTCATACCTTTTAGATATCACATCAAAAAAATCATCAGCACTGTTCCTTGACTCTGGTGGCAGGACCTTCTTTAGGATTCCTACCTTTACTGACCTGGAATAAGGCATTGTCATCCTCCTTTTATCTATTACCTAGAGGCGACATCTATGTTGGCATATAGGGCAATAAAAAATTCAATCAAATACCTAAACGATCTAGCAGTAAAGAATAAATAGGGAGGAGTAAAACTAACTAATTTATTGTTGTTTAGACAACAATATGATATATTATACAAATTACAGTGTTTAAATATCTACTTTTCAAATAACGCTTATTAGAAAGTATTGTTATGAAAAAGAAGAGCATAATAATAGTCATTGTTGTATGTATAGCAATTGGAATCTTTTTCATAATTAAGTTTGATTTGGTTAGAAAAATTGAAAATAAGATTTATCTGCAAAAAATTAAAAACGAAACCTTAACTGAAGCCAATCAAAAATATGCTGATGAACCTGAACTGGTTACTGAAACATTTACAGATAAAGATGGCAATGAGATTGTTGTAAAAATGAAAAAAATTGTTGTAAAGGATGAAAATACCGGCCAGGAAGTGCTGATGTATGAAGATATTGCAGAGCCAAAAATAGTAGATATTAAATCCTATAAAGGAAAAATCGAAATTATTAAGGAAAATAAAATATTTTTCATTGTAGACAAGGAGTTTAAAAAATCAATATTTGGGAATGATACAGGTAATTACAAGTTTGAAGATGTTAAGGATTACCAGATAATCTATGACCTTGAAAGTTATAATTTGGATTTTGATGAGAGCATCGGGTATTTTGTATGTGATCACTTAAATCTTGATTTTAAGGACCTGGATAGCATAGAGGATTTGGAAAACATAGTTGGCAAATATATAAGATTACAGGACAGTAAATTCAGGGATTATTATACCGGCGAAGAATATAAAGTGCTTAGCATTTTTACAGATTAAGAAGCTTTCATTATGAAAATGCTCAGATTTGTAAAACTAAAAATACTGGTACTAATAGTTATACTTATCTCAGTAATTTTTATATTTACCGCTGAACTTGTTGCTGAAACATATAAATTCTGGGTGGATACTTCTCACTGGGAAACCAAACCTATTGAATATATAGAAAGTGGATACTGGCAGGTAACTCCAAGGCAGGAATGGATAGATACCTCCTATACCGTCAGTCAGGGTTATTGGAAAGATGTACAACAGAGAAGATGGATTGATACTTCATATACTGTATCACAGGGGTACTGGCAGGATT
>CAYNXW010000406.1:0-2623 GCA_964401265.1 uncultured Pirellulales bacterium
GTGCGGGATCAACGCCAGATTCCTCGGCGGGTCGAGGATCCAGTGCCGGTAGGCGTCGAGGATGAAGCTCGGATCGTCGTGGATCGGTCCATGGCTCGGACAGATGATCTCGATCTCGTACGGTTCGAGCTTCTCGAGATGCCCTTTGATCAGGTTCGAGAAGGGCATCATGATCTCGGCGAAGTACCGCTTGGCCGCCTCGCAGACGCGAGGACGATCGACGGCGAACAGGTCGTTCGTCGCCAGGTGCGAACCGAAGAGGTCGCAAGTGAACAGGACCTTCTCCTCACGGAGATACGTGAGCATCGTCTCCGGCCAATGGACCCACGCCGCATGAACGAACTCCAGGGTTCGATCTCCGAGCGAGAGAGTTTCCCCGTCCTCGACGGCAGTGATCCGCTCCTCCGGGATCCCCAGGTGCTCTGCGATCATCGACTGGGCCTTTGGGCTCGAGACGATCTGCACCTCAGGAAAGCGCTCGACGATGAGCGGAGCGCTACCGGAGTGATCCTGCTCGACGTGTTGGATGACGAGTACGTCGACCTGGTCGACGTCATCGAGCTGGGCAAGCAGCGTCTCGCTCTTCGCCGGATCCGCAGTGTCGATCAACGCCGTCCTCTCGCTTCCGCGAACCAAGTACGCGTTGTAGCTCGTCCCGTCGGGGAGCGGGATCAGCTCGTCGAAGAGCCTCCGATCCCAGTCGATCGCCCCCATCCACTCGATGCCGGGCCGTATCTCTCTTGCCTTCAACGGTCCTCCCGTTCAGACTCCGCAACGCTGTCCAGCCCAAGAACCGACCGTTCCCGAGCAGTTTCCGCCCCTAACCGACGGAGGCCGGTCAGGACTTCTCAAACAGGTCCTTGCCGACCCCGCACGCGGGGCAGACCCAATCCTCCGGCAGGTCTTCGAATGCCGTGCCCGGTTCGATCCCGTTGGCCGGGTCGCCCTCGGCGGGGTCGTAGGTGTAGCCACAGACGGTGCAGATCCATTTCTCCATCGCGGTCAAACTCCTCTCCGGATGCTCTTGCGGTACTCGTTGTAGGTGAGCGGCTCTCCGCCCTCGCGGGTTCCGGCTCGATCGACGGATGCGACGAACAGGGCATGCGTCTTCAGGTCGACGGTCATCTCTGGAATCACCGTGCATTCGTACACAGCAACGGCATTCTCGAGATACGGGATTCCGTCGGCGGTCAGCTCGTGGGGGAAGCCGTCGAACTTGTCGACCGTCCTCCCCGACTGGAAGCCGAATCGACGGATCACGGCGGGACCGTCCTCGTCCTCTCGATCGAGGACGGAGACGACGAAGCGGCCGCTCGCCGCGATCATCTCATAGGTCAGCGACTTCATGCCGATGCCGATCGTCATCCTCGGCGGCATGTTCGTCACCTGCATCAGGGCATCGAGACACTGCCCGTTGATCCGGTCCTCGGATCGTGCGGTCACGATGTAGAGCCCGTGTGTCACACGGAACAGGGCTTCGTTCAGCCCCGCGTTGTCGGTGACGAACGTGAAATCGGCCATCGGCGTCCCTTCGGGCTAGGCGCCCTCTTCTTCGATTTCGTAGGTCCCTGGAAGCGGCGCGGCAACGCGCTGGCTGAGCTCGCGGTCGGCCATCATCAGTCCCGGCCCCTTCTCTCCGGCGAGTTCCAGCGTGTTGATGACCTTGGCAACGGAATCCTCTTCCTCGACCTGTTCCGTGACGAACCACTGGAGCATGATCCCGGCGGCTCGGTCGTTCTCCTCGTCGGCGATCTTCGCCAGCTCGTTGATCCGGCCGGTGATGAACTCCTCGTGCTTCAGGGCCGCCCTGAAGGCAGCGAGCGGGGACTCCCACGTCGTTTCGGGCTTCTCGATCGCCTGCAGTTCGATCCGGCCTCCGCGCTCGTTGATGTGGTTGAAGAACCGTAGCGCGTGGCTGATCTCCTCCTGCGCCTGAGCCTTCATCCACTGGGCCATGCCGTCGAGCCCCTTGTCGTGGAAGTCAGCGGCCATGGAGACGTAGAGGTACGCAGAGAACGTCTCGTGCATGATCTGATCGTTCATCGCGTCCATCATTCGTTTGCCGATCATGACTCACCTCGTTTCGGCGTTTCGTTCGCTCTTGCTCCCTCAGACAGATTACAGTTCTTCATTCCTCATACAGAAGCCGAAGCCTCGACTTCCCCGTCCTACCAGTTCTCCCCGAGGAGTTCGAAGTGTGCCTGCGCGTGCGCGCACGCTGGGCAAAGCTCGGGCGCCTCGGTCCCTTCGTGGAGGAACCCGCAGTTCCGACAACGCCAGACGACGGTCTCGCCCCTCTTGAAGACCGTTCCGGCTTCGATGTTCTTCAGCAGGCCGAGATAGCGGTTCTCGTGCTGCTTCTCGGCGACGGCGATCGCCTCGAAGACGTCGGCGATCTCGCCGAAGCCCTCTTCACGGGCGATCGTCGCGAACTCCGGATACATCGACGTCCACTCGTGGTTCTCTCCACCCGCGGCGGCGCGAAGGTTCTCGGCGGTCGTTCCGACCACGCCGGCCGGGAAGGCCGCGGCGACCTCGACGTCTCCGCCCTGGAGGAACTTGAACAGGCGCTTGGCGTGCTCCTTCTCCTGGTCCGCCGTCTCCTCGAAGATCGACTGGATCT
>CAYNXW010000407.1:0-2619 GCA_964401265.1 uncultured Pirellulales bacterium
TATCGATACGACGTTTGACCGTAACATCGAGGCGTTGTTTGCCTTGGATTACCCTTCATACGCGATCTATTTTGTGGTAGAGAGCGCGTCGGATCCGGCGTACGAGCGTTTGTCGCAGTTGATTGCGTCGCGTGCGGGGCGGGGGGTGCAGGCCAAGTTGCTGGTGGCGGGCAAGGCGCGGGGTCGGAGTCAGAAGGTCCACAATTTGCTGGCGGCGTGCGCTGCGGTGGGTGAGGAAGTGGAGGTTTTGGCGTTTGTGGATTCGGACGCGTGTCCCAAGGCGCATTTTTTGCGTTCGCTGGTGCATCCGTTACGCCGGCGTGAGGTGGGGGCGTCGACGGGGTATCGCTGGTTTGTGCCGGCGGACGGTTCGTTGAGCAGTTGGGTGTTGTCGGCGTTGAACGGGATGGTGGGCTCGTTGATGGGGCCTCACCGTTGGAACTCGGCGTGGGGGGGAGCGATGGCGATCAAGCAGGATTTGTTTTATCGCTTGGGAGTGCATGCGGCGTGGAGGCGGGCGTGTTCGGACGATTACGCCTTGACGGCGATGGTGAAGGGGGCGGGGTTGTCGGTGGCGTTTGTGCCGGCATGTTTTGTGGCGAGTTATGAAAAGGTGACGTGGCGTGACTTTTATTCGTTCGCGCGTCGGCAGTTCATTATTACGCGGGTGTACAGTGCGCCGTTGTGGTGGTTGGCGTTGGTGGGATGGGGCCATTATGTGGTGGGCTTCTGGGCAGGGCTGTTGCTGGCGTTGGTGTTGGGTTGGCAGGGGTCGGAGCAGGCGTGGTGGGTAGCGGTGCTGCCATTGGTGTTGTACGGGACGGGGCTAATCAAGGGGGTGGCGCGTCAGGTGATGATCGGTAAGGCGTTGGCGGAGGACCGCCGTCGGCTGGTGGGGCCTGCGATATTGGATGTATTTTTTGGGCCTGTGGTGGCGGCGTGTGGGGTGGCGGCGGTGTTGGGGGCGGCGTGGTCTCGGACGATTGTGTGGCGTGGGATAACGTATTATATGGAGGATTACAGTCGCACGCGGATTGTTGAATAGGGAACAAATGGGGGCAGGATGGCCCGAGCGGGGTGGGGGACGAGGGGCTTCATGCGGGTTTTTTGGGTTGTCAGGGGGGCTTGTGAGGAAAAAGGGGCGTTGGCGTCGGCGGGGTCCCTGGCGGCATTTTGTGTCGTAAGTCTTTGTTTTATAGAGGGATATATTGTTTTTGCTTTTGGCATTTTTGTGGGGTCGGCCCGGGTTACTTTGTCTTTGACATGGTTGGGGGGGGGTGCTAGACTTTTGTTATCGCAGTGCGGGCCGAGGCTTGCAGTCGCGAAGAATCAGCTTGCGGACTGAAGGAATGTGGAACGTCAAGGTTGCATGAAAGGACATGGATATGCAAGATTATGACAGGCTCAAGGAGTTGGTGGCAGCGGCGGAAGAGGACGTGATCAAGGCTGAGGGTGGCAACAAGGCGGCGGGCACGCGTGTGCGCAAGATGATGCAGGAGATCAAGCAGGCGGCCCAGACGGTGCGGACGACGGTTCTGGAGCAGCGTGCGGACGGTTAGGGGCGTTGGGGGGGGCGGTAGAGGGGGCTGCGGAGGCGGCGAGCCAGTTCGGCTGCAGGTGGAATGTGGCTGGTTGGTTGGTCAGGGGGGGTTTTTTGTTGGCGTGGGGGGCATTGTTGATGAGGTAAGGTATGGCACCACCGTTGTTTTTCGATCTGAGCAAGCTGGACCTGGACCGTGTGGTTTACGATGCCGAGGCGATAGAGCGGATCAACCCTCATCGTTATGAGATGCGTCTATTGGACGGGATAGTGTATCTGGACGATGAGGGAGGGGCGGTCGGTTACAAGGAGGTTCGCGAGGACGAGTTCTGGGTTCGGGGGCACATACCGGGTCGGCCATTGCTGCCGGGGGTGTTGATGGTGGAGGCGGCGGCGCAGTTGGCGAGTGTGTGTGCGTCGGTGATTAATAAGGAGAGTCGTTTTATCGGCTTTGGGGGTATTGAGAAAGTCAAGTTTCGTTCTCAGGTGCTGCCCGGTTCGCGGTTGTATTTGTTAGAGAAGTTTGTGGAGAATCGGCCGAGGCGTTTCAAGATGGCGGCTCAGGGCGTGGTCGATGGCGAGTTGGCCTTTGAGGCGGTGATTGTGGGTATGCCGATGTGAGCGACAGTTGCAAAGTCGCAAGCAAGTCGGGACTCAGTAGCGGTTGACCGGGGGGCGGGTGTCACTTGACGGCGCCTTTTTTTATGCGCGGCCAATCAGGGTGCAATTTTGTTGGAGGAGGGGCTACGGTGGCGGGAGGTGTTTGACAGGGCGGGTTTTGGGGGGTATAGGATGGGGGTATGGAGAGTGACGAGTTATTTGAAGGGTGTGTGGTGTTGGGGGAGGCGGATTCGTTGCGTGAGGCGACGGCGGATTTGCCGGCGACTTCCGGCGTGTGTCTGCTGACGGACGGTTCGGATCAGCCGATATTGTTGTTGTACGGGTCGGGTTTGCGGCGGCTGGTGCGTGGTCGGTTGGCGGAGGCGCAGGCGGGTGAGCGGACGCGCAAGACACGTTTGCGTCCTATCGTGCGTCGGGTGTGGTTTCGTCGGACGTGGTCGTCGTTTGAGACGCGATTG
>CAYNXW010000408.1:0-2615 GCA_964401265.1 uncultured Pirellulales bacterium
ATCGAGCAGGGTCAGGGTTTCGGAGGCTATTTGCTGGCCTACCTTGCCCTCGAGGTAGGATTTTTTCTGCTGTAAGGCTGATCCGCTCATGGGGCCCTGGAGCATGGACAACAGCCGCCAGGCGCAGCGGTTTTCGACGATCATGTCGTACTTGCCGGAGGGCAGTTTACGTTGGCCTATCCGTCCCAGGGCCCGTCGGGCGGCTTCCTGGCCGATGTCAGCCGGGTCGGGCAGGCTGGCGTGTTGGCGGCTGGCGGCCCAGAAGCCATCGGCTGGGCGGGAGCCATTGTCGTCACGGACGGTGATGTAAGAGCCCATGGCGAAGGTGGTGGCGTGGGATTGGGCGTGGAGGCCGTTGCTGTCGACGCGGACTCGTTGGCTGGCGGAGTCCTGGAAGGTGCCCGTTGAGGTGATGATTTGGCTAGTTTGGGAGTTGGCGGCGTGGTCAATCTGGTGTGCCAGTTTTTTGCGTTGGTCTGGCGAGAGTGTTTGCCATTGGTGGTCGGCCAGGGCGAGGTCAGAGGTGGCTTGTCCAGAATACCTGGTGTCGGGCAGTGAGCGAGCGGGATCGGGGGCGAGGCATCGTGTGGCGGCGAGGGCCTGTTCGATCCAGGGCGTGAGGGATTTTTTTGCGAGGTCGTTGGTGGTGTGGCGGGCGTAGCGGTGGTCGGTGTAGACGTGGAGGGTGAGGCCTCGGCGTTGGGATTGTTGGAGTTGTTCTATGGCGCCTTGGCGGACGGTGATTTCGGAGTCAAGGCTGGAGTAGCCGTCGACGGCGGCTTGGGAGGCACCGGCTTTGAGGGCGGATTGCATGACCCAGGTCGCTAGCTCTATCATGGTTTTGTCGGGCATATCAGGTTCCTAGTTATCGTGTTATTGTTTACAGTGGGCGGTATGCTTGGGTAAGGTATCAGGCGCCGCCGACGGTGATGGCGGATACTTTGACGAGAGGCAGGCCGAAGGAGACGGGGACCCACTGGCCGGCTTTGCCGCAGGTGCCGCCGGAGTTGGAGAGTTCGAGTTGGTCGGCGACCATGGTGATTTTGCTGAGGACGTCGGGTCCGTTGCCGATGACGTTGACGTCTTTGACGGGTTGGGTGAGTTTTCCGTTTTCGATGAGGTAGCCGCTTTTGACGTAGAAGGTGAAATCGCCGGCGCCGATCATGACCTGGCCATTGGTGAAGACTTCGGCGTAGAGTCCTTTTTTGACGCTTTGGAGGATTTCTTCTTTTTTGTGGGGTCCGGGGAGCATGTAGGTGTTTCGCATGCGGGGTATGGGGGCAAAGCGGAAGGATTGGCGTCGACCGTTGCCGGTGGTGGAGACGCGGTAGTGTTTGGCGCTGATGGTGTCGTGCATATAGTTTTTGAGGATGCCGTTTTGGACGAGGACGGTGTTTTGGCCGGTGTTGCCTTCGTCGTCGATGTTAATGGAGCCGCGTTGGTGTGGGACGGTGGCGTCGTCGACGATGGTGACGAATTCGTTGGCGACTTTGTGGCCGATGTTATCGCTGAAGATGGAGATGCCTTTGCGGTTGGCGTCGGCTTCCAAGCCGTGTCCTATGGCTTCGTGGAGGAGGATGCCGGAGCGGCCTGCGCCGAGGACCATGGGCATTTCGCCGCCCTGGGGTTTGACGGCTTGGAAGAGTTGGAGGGTGCGTTGGACGGTTTCGTGGGCGAGGGTGTCGGCGTCGTCGAGGTGGAGGGACTCGGCGCCTTGTCGGGCGGAGAGCCAGCCGAAGTTGGTTTCGCGTTGGTCGTTTTGTTGGGCGGTGCAGCTGGCGGCGGCGCGCATCATGGGTTGGCAGTCGGCGGCGCAGAGTCCGTCGGAGCGGCAGATGAGGATGTAGTTTGTCTCGTCGGCGAAGGAGATGTTGACTTTGACGATGCGGTTGTCGAGGGCGAAGGCGTGTTGGTTGGCTCGTTGTAGCCAGGCGATTTTTTTGTCGATTTGGGCGTCTTGCCATGACAGGTCGATGGGGTAGAAGTCGGGGGTGGTTTTGAGGTTGAGGCCGACGGGTTGGGAGGGGGCAGTGCCCTGGGCGATGGTGGCGGCGGTTCGGGCGGCCTGTCGGAGGGCTTTTTGGGTGATGGTTTCGGTGAAGGAGTAGCCGATCTGGTCGCCTTTGACGACGCGGACGCCGGCGCCGTAGTCGACGGTGTTGGCGGCGCGGTTGACGTCGCCGTCCTGTAGGGCGATGGCGTGGGCGATGCGGTGCTGGAAGAAGATTTCGGCGTAGTCGGCTCCGGAGGCAAGGGCGTCGGCGAGGGTTTGTTGGATGATGGTGTCATCGACGGCAAAGCGTTGATAGTAGTCGTTCACGTTTTGACTCCTGGCGGTGGGTGCGGCGGAAGATGGTATTTTGGTGTTTTGTTTTTGGCAGCTGGCGAGGGCGGGGGCGAGGGCCAGAGCTGCCAGGTGGGAGGAAGAGTTTTTGAGGAATGCTCGTCGTGTGAGGTCGTTATGTTGCATATTGGCCTCTTTTTGGGTTAACGCGGCCGCCAAGTCAGGCTGGGCCTGTGTTATGGTTGGCTCGTTGGTTGACGCTTTTGTACCTTATAATAGGTGAGATGGCCAGAGTGTGTTTGGTCGGGTATTTTCGTGCTGGCATGGTCAT
>CAYNXW010000409.1:0-2611 GCA_964401265.1 uncultured Pirellulales bacterium
GACGCCGGCCCAGCGCTTGACCAGCGACTCGAAGAGGTCGCCGGCGAGGGCCGCGAGGGGCACCGCGA
Organism: uncultured Pirellulales bacterium; assembly: GCA_964401265.1. Lineage (GTDB taxonomy): Bacteria > Planctomycetota > Phycisphaerae > Sedimentisphaerales > SM23-30 > CAYNXW01. The sequence goes on from CAYNXW010000409.1 coordinate 69, forward strand.
GCGCGAACACCAGCAGGTGCACGACGTCGAGTCGGAAGTCGGTCCACAGGGGCAGCAGCGCCATCGTCGTGCCGACCACGACGAGCGCCAGCGCGAGGCCGCCGAGCAGGCCCTCGATCGTCTTCTTGGGGCTGATGCGCGGCGCCAGGAGCCGCCGCCCCCAGAGCGACCCGAAGACGTAGCCGCCGACGTCGGTGGCGATGATCGCCAGCATCGGGAAGGTGAGGTACCACAGGCCGATGACGCCGTCGGGCGTGTAGCGCAGCGTGATGATCAGCCCGAACCCCCAGGAGATCCACACGTAGCCGAACAGCGTGAAGACGAGCGAGTGCAGCGAGCTGCGGTTCGAGGTGACGACCTCGGCCACCAGCAGGTAGAGCGCGAAGCCGATGAGCAGCAGCTCGCGCCAGGGGACCCCGCCGAGGACCTCCATCCACGGGTGGCCCGCCGGCAGCGAGGCGGGGAGCGTCAGGGCGCTGACCACCCACAGGCTGCGCCGCCGCACCGGCACGCCGCGCAGCTCCATCATCGCCGCGTACTCCTGGATCGCGATGGCCACCAGGAAGAGGTAGACGGGACCCAGGAGCGGCAGCCCCACCCACAGCACCACCAGGGTGACGAGGAAGGCCACGAAGGCCGACGCGATGCGTGGGATGTGCACCGGGGTGACGCCCGGCCTCAGACGGCCAGGATGTCCTCCTCCTTGGCCTTGGTGCGGTCGTCGATGAGGGCCACGAACTCGTCCGTGACCTTCTGCACCTCGGCCTCGCCGGCGTGCGTCTCGTCGTCGGAGAGGAGGTGCTCCTTGTGCATCTCGCGCAGTTCCTCGTTGGCGTCGCGGCGGATGTTGCGCACGGCCACCTTGGCCTCCTCGGCCATGTGCTTGACCGTCTTGACCAGGTCGCGGCGGCGCTCGTCGTTGAGCGGCGGGACGGTGATGAAGATCGAGTCGCCCTGGTTGTTCGGGTTGAAGCCGAGGTCGCTCTCGAGGATCGCCTTCTCGATGTTGCGGATCGCGCTCTTGTCGAACGGCGTCACGAGCAGCGTACGCGGGTCGGGCGAGCTGACGTTGGCAAGTTGGTTGAGCGGCGTCATGGCGCCGTAGTAGTCGACCATGACGCGGCTGAGCATCTGCGGGTTGGCCCGTCCCGTCCGCACGATCCCGATGTTGCCCTCGAAGGCGTCGAGCGACTTCTGCATGCGCTCGCGCGTCTCCTTGATGACCGTCTTCATGGCGCTCCTCCTGGACGAGGTTGTGGCGCGCAGTCTACCGCGTCGGAGCCCGGCGCGGCGACGGCCCGGAGCGGGACCCTCGTCCCGGTCCGGGGTCGTCCCGCTCAGTCCGCGGTCGCCTCGTCGGCGTAGCGCGTGGTGGCGTCGTTGGCGATGCGGGTGCCGACGTGCTCGCCGGCGAGCAGGCGCTGCAGGCTGCCGCCGATGAAGATGTCGAACACGGCGATCGGCAGGTTGCGGCTCATGCACAGGCTGATGGCGGTCGCGTCCATCACCTTGAGCCCCTGCTGCAGGACGTCCATGGTGGCGAGCGTGGCGAAGCGCCGGGCCTCGGGGTGGCGTCGGGGGTCGGCGTCGTACACGCCGTCGACGCCGTTCTTCGCCATCAGCACGAGGTCGGCGTCGATCTCGAGGGCGCGAAGGGCCGCGGTGGTGTCGGTCGTGAAGAACGGGTTGCCGGTGCCCCCGCCGAAGATGACGACCCGGCCCTTCTCGAGGTGCCGCAGGGCGCGGCGTCGGATGTACGGCTCGGCGATGGCCTGCATGGCGATCGCGGTCTGCACCCGGGTGTCGATCCCCTGCTTCTCCAGGGCGTCCTGCAGCGCCATCGCGTTCATCACCGTCCCCAGCATGCCGACGTAGTCGGCGGTGGCGGGGTCCATGTCGCCGCCGTGCTGGGTGCCGCGCCAGAAGTTGCCGCCGCCGACCACCAACGCCAGTTGAACGCCGCGGCCGAGGGCCGCGGCGATCTCACGTGCGAGGGAGCGGGTGGCATCCGGCGCGACCCCGAAGCCGTTGTCGCCGGCGAGGAACTCGCCGGAGAGCTTCAGCAGGGCGCGCTGCACGCCGTCACTCCCCGATGGCGATGCGGGAGAAGCGACCGACCTGGATGTTCTCGCCGATCTTGGCGATCGACTCCTTGACCAGCTGGTCGATCGTCTTCTTGTCGTCCTTGATGTAGGGCTGCTCGAGCAGGCAAGCCTCGGTGAAGAACTTGCCCAGGCGGCCCTCGACCATCTTCTCGATGATCGCCTCGGGCTTGCCCTCCTCGCGGGCCTGGGCGCGCAGCGCCGCGCGCTCGGCCTCGACGACGTCCTCGGGCACGTCCTCGCGCCGCAGGTACTGGGGGTTGGCCATGGCGATGTGGATCGCCAGGTTCTTGGCGAGTTCCTGGAAGCCCTCGTTGCGCGCGACGAAGTCGGTCTCGCAGTTCACCTCGACCAGCACGGCGATCTTGCCGTTGTGGTGGACGTAGGAGCCGACCAGGCCCTCCTTCGCCACGCGATCGGCCTTCTTGCCGGCCTTGGCGA
>CAYNXW010000410.1:0-2609 GCA_964401265.1 uncultured Pirellulales bacterium
CGTTGGCCTTACCCCGCCGATCCTGCTTGCCTTCGACTACTACCTCCACACGGAAGGTGAGCCCGACAAAGCCGACATGGCTACCCTCGAAGTCTCGGCCGGGCAAGGTCCCTTCCAGGTCATTGACAGCAACAACTTGACCCTGGGCGATCCCACCGACGGCTGGCAGTCGTATACGCTCGATGTGTCACAGTACGCCGGTTCGTCCATTCGTTTGCGCTGGGGCTTTCGTACGGTCAATGCCGATCTCAACGAGCTGCCCGGCTTTGCCATTGACGACGTGCGGGTCCTGGCCCCCCAGGGCCAAGGGCCTTTTCAGATCGATGGTCCCCATCAGTTCACCTGGTGCGCTGGCAGCGAAGTGGACGACTGTCTCACCGTCAGTAACGGGCTTGCTCCCTACACGGTTAGCGCCCTCCAGATCGAACAGTACGACACGACGGTCCTTGAGGACTCGCTGTTCGCCGTCACAGGCGACGCTCAGGGCTTCACCGGCGATGATGCGAGCTTTGCCGTCGAGCTGCCATTTGCCTTTCCCTTCTATGGCAGCTACTACCAAAGCGTCTATGTCTGTACCAACGGTTTTATTGACTTTGTCGCTGCGGACACTGCCTACAGCAACAACGCACTCGACTTGATCAGCAACGTACGCATTGCTTGCCTCTGGGACGATCTGAAGCTCCGCGCCGAGACTGCCGACGACATCTACATCGACACCTCCCTGCCCGACCGTGTCGGTTTTCGCTACCAGGCCGTCACCTTCTCCGGCAGTCAACCCGTCAATGTCGCTGTCGTGCTGTTCGCAGACGGCTCTATCCGATTCGATTATGGCGAGGGAAACACCAGCCTGACTCCTACGGTCGGCATCTCGGCCGGCAACGGCCTCGACTACTTTCTCGTTCCCGGCTACAACAACACCTTGCTGCTGACCAATGCCCCGTCGGTCCTTTTCAGCTTCACCGATGTCTCGCCGCTGCCGCCGGGGCTGGCGATAGATCCGAATACCGGCTGCTTTACAGGTTCGCCCGAGAGCCCCGGCCAATACGACCTGCTTATCGAGGCGGCCGATAGCAGCGCAGCCCGCCAGCACACCTACGCCAACTTGCGCCTTGACATTGTCGCCCAACCTGATTCCGCCGAGAGTCCCCTACCGGCCGACCTGCGAACGCACGTCTCACCCCTTACCCTGCTCAGCTGGAACGGCGCAGCCTTTTCTACCTTCCGTTTGCTGGCATCTACCGGCAGCGACGAGCCCAACCCCTTCAGTCTGGTCCAACTGCAGACGGAATCCAGTCAGGAGCAGTCTGTCGGGGCCCTCGACTTTTCGGCCTCACTCGATGTGAGCCCGGCGGGCGTACTCTACGCGGCCAGTGCCTTCCTGCGCGCCGTCGACCCGCTAAGCGGTGCTGTGGCGACCATCGGTCCCATCCACTCCGATGTGCTGCCGTCCATTCTGATGCGCAGCATCGCGTTTGCACCCGACGGTACTCTTTACGGTGTCTCTGCGGAAACCGCCACCCTCTACACCATTGACACACTGACCGGTTACGCCCAACGTGTCGGCACGCTAGCCGCCGACGTCTGGGGCATCGACTTTGCCCCGGAAGGAAGGCTCTATGGTGCACGACATCAACTGGTCGTCATCGACCCCCGCGACGCTCAGATTACCGCGACCATCGGTCCACTGCCCGAATCGGGTGTCCTTGATATTGACCTGGCCCCAGACGGTTACCTCTACGGTGTCTACCACGAGAACAGCACCCTCTATCGTATTGACCCTGCCACCGCGGCGGCCGAGCGCTTGGCCAGTTTTGATTCCGACCTGTGGGGTCTGGCTTCCTGCCCCCCAGGCACAACCTCGAACGGCACCGCTCATGCTGCTACGGGCTCTGCCGGCACGGTGGATTACACGGCTAGTCTGCAGGTCCTAGAGCAACTCAGTGCCGAGCTCGACGGCCTCAGACCACTGAACCGCTCTTGGCCAAACACCGCCGCAAATCCCGAAGATCTCACCGGGGCTGCTGTCGCAGCTGGGGCTGTGCTTGCGGATGCTGACATCACGTATGACGTCTATTTTGACACCGTCTCGCCTCCTGCCACGCTTATTGCCGCCGATCTGGGCCAACCGGTCTTCGACCCGACTCCCAGTCCCTTCGTCCTGCTCGACGCCTGCACCACCTATTACTGGCAGATCATTGCACGAAACAGCTGCGGCCAGACGCCGGGTGCCGTCTGGTCCTTCACGACCGGCCTGACCGGCGACTTGAACAACGATGACGCGGTCGACTTGACTGACTTTGCCGGGCTGATGCACGCCTGGCTTGACAGTCCTTGTTTTGGGCCCCAGTGGTGCGACGCTGCCGATATGGACCACTCCGTTGCCGTCGACTGGGCCGACTTGATCCTCTTGGCCAATCACTGGCTCCAGACGTGCCCTGCCCCCTGAAGCTCGCTCTGCTCGTGTTCCCGCCGCGCACGCCCCAACGTGCTTGTCAACACGCAGCCCAACGCCATTGACCGCCACGGTCGTCACGGCCTTCGCGGCGGTATGGAATACCCTCCCAGCGCCAACCACTACTGGCGACACGTTGGGCCTCGCACCTTGATCA
>CAYNXW010000411.1:0-2596 GCA_964401265.1 uncultured Pirellulales bacterium
CGCGTGGCCCTCCTTGCTGCGACCCCCGGCGGCGCGTGGGCCGGCCGGCAGGTGGTGGCCGCCGACGCCCTCGAGGGCCCAGGCGTAGGTGAAGAAGAAGATCAGCGCGACCGAGATCCCGACCAGCCAGAAGTTGTGGTAGAGCAGCGCGTAGGAGAACACCATCAGCGCTAGGCCCATGAAGAACGGGTACCAGCTCTGGCCCGGCATGTGGATGCCGACGGCGTCGTAGGGCTCGGACGCCGACGCCGGGACGCACTCGCCGTGGACGCTCTCGGGGTACTTCTGCACCCACAGCGCGTCGCGGTCGTTGACGACCGGCTGGCTATCGAAGTTGTGGTGCGGCGGCGGCGACGACACCGCCCACTCGAGCGTGCGGGCGTCCCACGGGTCGTTGCCGGCGGGCTTGCCGCGCAGGAAGCCGTGGACGATGTTGATCAGGAGCAGGGTCAGGCCGACACCCATGACGAACGTGCCCGCGGTGGACAGCAAGTTCGGGAGCTCGAAGCCGATCCCCTCGGCGTAGGTCTGGGTGCGGCGCGGCATGCCGATCAGGCCGACGACGTGCATCGGCACGAAGATCAGGTAGAAGCCGACGACGTTGAGCCAGAACGCCGTCTTGCCCAGGCGCTCGTCGAGCAGCTTGCCGGTCATCTTCGGGAACCAGTAGTAGAGGCCAGCGAAGAACGCCAGCAGCGCGCCACCACCCATCGCGAAGTGGAAGTGGGCGACGACGAAGTAGCTGTCCTGCGCCTGGGCGTCGAAGGGGGGCACGGCGAGCATGATGCCGGTGATGCCGCCCAGCGTGAAGGTGACGAGGAACGCGATGGCGTACAGCATCGGCGTCGCGAACCTCACCTTGCCGCCCCAGATCGTCCCGAGCCAGTTGAAGATCTTGATGCCCGTGGGGATCCCGATGACGAAGCTGGTCAACGCGAAAGCGGTGTTGACGACCGGGCCCAGGCCGGTGGTGAACATGTGGTGGCTCCACACGGCGAAGCCCATGAAGCCGATGAAGATGCCCGACAGGATGACGACCGGGTAGCCGAAGAGCGGCTTGCGGCTGAACGTCGGGATGACCTCGGAGATCACGCCGAAGGCCGGCAGCACGATGATGTAGACCTCGGGGTGGCCGAAGATCCAGAACAGGTGCTGCCACAGGATCGGCATGCCGCCGCCCTCGGGCACGTAGAAGAGCGTGCCGAAGGTGCGGTCGAAGATCACCTGGAGCAGCGCGATCGTCAGCGGCGGGAAGGCGAAGATGATGAGGAAGGCGGTCACCAGGATCATCCAGGTGAACACCGGGACCCGCATCATCGTCATGCCGGGCGCCCGCATGCTGACGATCGTGACGATCAGGTTCATCGCCGTCACCAGGGTGCCGATGCCGCCGACGAGCAGGCCGATCATGTAGAAGTCGGTGCCGTTGCCCGGGTTGTTCGAGAGCGAGGTCAGCGGCGCGTAGGCGAACCAGCCGGCGTCGGGCGCGCCGCCGAGGAAGAAGCTGCTGTAGAGGAACACGGCCCCGAAGAAGTAGACCCAGAAACCGAACGCGTTGAGCCGCGGGAACGCGAGGTCGCGGGCACCGATCTGCAGCGGCACGAAGTAGTTGGCGAAGCCGATGCCGAGCGGCATGATCGCCAGGAACACCATCGTGACCCCGTGCATGGTGAACATCTGGTTGTAGACGTCGGGGCTGAGCAGCGTGTTCCCCGGCGCCGCCAGCTGCAGCCGGATGAGGAACGCTTCGATGCTCGCGAAGGCCAGGAACATCAGGCTGGCACCGATGTACAGGAGGCCGAGCCGCTTGTGGTCGACGGTCGTCAGCCAGCTGCCGATGCCGGTCGTCCAGGTGGGGCGGGTGAACAGGCCGGCCGTCGGCATCGAGTCCGGCGTGGGCGCGGGAATCGTGACCTTACTGACCGCCATGGACCCCTCCCAGGGTGAGTTGCCCGGAGGCCAGGCCGTCACGGCCGAGGCTGAGCAGGTAGGCGACGATCGCCTCGATCTCCTCCTCGCGGCTCGGGTCGTCGGCGCTCCACAGCGTCGGCATGTAGTTGCCGGGCTTCATCGCCTGCGGGTCGCGCAGCCACGCCGCGAGGTTCTCGGGGGTGTTGTCCGCGATGGCGGCGCCGACCGTGGTGCGCAGGCCGAAGTTGGTGAGGCTGGGGAAGTCGGGATTGCCGACCTCGGTGCCGGCGGCGTAGCCGTCGATCGTGTGGCAGGCGACGCAGCCCTTCTGCGCGACGAGCACGCGGCCGCGCTCGACCAGCGGATCGGCCGACACCGGCTGCGCGGCGGCGTTCTGGAAGCTGGCGATCCAGCCGTCGTAGTCGGCCCGTTCCATCGCGATCACCCGGAAGCGCATGTACGCGTGGGCGCCCAGGCACAACTCGGCGCACTGGCCGTAGTAGGTGCCGGGCTCGTCGGCGATGAACCAGACCTGGTTGTCGTTGTTCGGGATCATGTCGCGCTTGCCGGCGAGGCTCGGCACCCAGAAGCTGTGCAGGACGTCGGCGGAGTCGAGCGAGACCACGACGCGCGTGCCGACCGGGATGATCAGTTCGTTGGCGGTGGTGAAGCCGTGGTCCAGATA
>CAYNXW010000412.1:0-2582 GCA_964401265.1 uncultured Pirellulales bacterium
CAGGCTTGAACAGAAGCGGGGCCTGGGATGTTGTTTCCCGGGTCCCGCTTTTTTTGTGTGAGCGTTGAGGCTGCTTTGGGGCACTAGAGAGCCTGGGGCGTAGTTTTCTGTGGCATTGTTGCTGGTGATGGTGTACGGTTGGGTGGAAAGGGGCGGCCATCGTCAGGAAGGCAGGTGTTTTTAGCAAGCGTTTAGACTGGGCGGCGGGGTGACGAGAAGGCAGCGAGCTGGAGCAATCGTTAGAGACTATGGTGTGGGTGCGTTTTGAGTGTAACCGAGTGGGGTATTCGAAGGTCCGCGGAAAGACAAAAGGAACATGATTATGGCGTGGAAGAAAGTAGTTGGTGTTGTGGTGCTGATGTGTGTTTCGCCGTTTTTGGCGGCTGCAGGCGAGGGTAGTGGGTTGCTCAAGCGGATGCCCGACGAGGTGATGCCGGCGGACCATCTGCGGTTCAAGGTGGATCCTGTCAAGCGGGCGCAGAGTCAGTCTTTTCATCGTGATCGCACGGCGGTGGACTGGCGGCAGGCGATGCCCATTGGCAACGGTGATTTCGGGGCATCTGTTCACGGCTATCCCGACAACCTGAGCTTTCATATTGGCAAAAATGATGTGTGGTGGAATAACAAGACGCCGACTGCCGACGGCCTTGAAGGGTATCCCTCGATACCGTTTGCCAAATTGCGTCAGAGACTCAAAGCCGGCGAACGGGACACCCTGGTCAAGGAAATCGCTGCTGAGCATGCGAAGAAGTATGTAGGCTACGACGAGACGGCTGCGGGCAATTTCAGGCTGAAACTACACGAACTGGGGACGTTTTATAACGTCAAGGAGAAACTGGATCTGTCGGAGGGTATTGCGTCCATTACGTATCGTGCTTTTGATCATGGTCCCAGGCGCTACGAGCACGCGACGGTAGAGTCGTTCGTCTCGCGTGAGGATGAAGTGATGGTTGTTCATGCCCAGGCGCATCCGGCGCATGCGTCGCTGGGTGCGGTGAAGTTCGAGTTTTATCGTGGGGCGTTGGAGAAGGTGGATGAGTGGCCTGGGTTCAAGGATCTCAGTGTGGCCGAGATTGACGCGAAATATCAGGCCCGACCTCACGTGGAAGATGGTCTGGTGTGGTTCGAGCGATGGCTGGGCGGGGAGGACGCGTATGGTCCGGACGAGTATGTGATGATGATGGGGTGCGATTCGGACAAGCTCGAGGCCAGCGTGGTGGGGCCGGACATTTATGGGAGGTTCAGGCCCGACGCCGGTCCGGTGACGTTCTATATTACGCTGGTGAGCAATAATGACATTCGCGGGCCTTGGGCGGACCCTGCGGTTAAGGGGCAGAAGATCGTGGAGGTCGCTAAAGCGCGCATCCGGGCGGCGGTGGCCAAAGGGTATAAGGCGGTGCGTAAGAGCCATACGGATTGGTGGAACAACTACTGGCGCCGGGGTTGGGCGATTTTGCCGGATAAGAAAGATGAACACCCGTGGTATTGGTCTTTGTATAAGGTGGCTTCGGCGCTGCAGGTGGGCAAGGTGTGTCCGGCGTATACTGCTCCGTGGCGTAACAACAATTTCTGCTCGTGGGGGATATATATCTACAATTACGAAGAGACGAAGCACCAGATGGGGATCCTTTCCAACAACCGCTGTGAGTTGGTGGAGCCTATTAACGCGGTGGCCTATAAGACGCGGGACGTGAGGCGTGAGCAGACAAAGGGGTATTTTGGCATGGAGGGGCTGCAATATCCCCATAGCATGAACTACAGAGGCTACGCGTCGGGAGGGGGCGTGGGCGCATTGAATGTGGAAACGGCGGGCGAGGCGATCAAGTATGCGTGGGACTATTACGACTATACGGGCGATATGGACTGGCTGCGTGAGGTCGCTTATCCGTTGCTCAAGGGGGTCGCGGACTTCTATTTTGATTATCTGCTGGAGGATGAAAAGGGCAACTACTATATCTTTCCTTCCTACTGGACAGAAGCTCACAAGTTTCTCAATACGAGCATCAACGATCTGGCCATATTCCACATGATTTTTCGCGATGCGACAAAGGCTGCTAAGATTCTGGGGGTGGATGCCGACCGGGTGGCCAACTGGCAAAAGGCCCGTAAAAAGCTCCTGCCGTTCAATACGAATAAAGACGGCGTCTGGGTCGCTTCATGGGAAAGCGGTGCGTCGGGGCATTTCGGGGCAGAGCATTTTTCCAATTCTCAGACGTATCCGATTTCCATCGCCGATCTGGTTGACGCTTGGCACGGCCCGGAAGAGCTTCGCAAGCAGGCGCGAGCGACCTATGACCATTTCCTTGGCTCGGATCCGGTGGCGTGGGACAAATCGACCAGTTACATAGCGGCCGCGCGCATGGGGGACCGCAAATACATGAAGAAGATTTATGGTATTCAGTACAAATTGCTCGAAGGCGGCTATCTCTGGGATGGCGACGGCGAATGGCCGCATCTGTGGACGAGAGGCTATACGTGCGATCCTTCCAGCGGCTACCCGGCGGGTATCGCCACCGAATCGATGCTGCAGTCGCACGGCGGCGATATTCGTTTGTTCGCTGCCAATCCGCTCGAAGGTCATT
>CAYNXW010000413.1:0-2576 GCA_964401265.1 uncultured Pirellulales bacterium
GAATTCGAAGACCGCCTCAAAGCCGTCCTTAAAGAAGTCACCGAATCCGATGGCCAAATCATCCTCTTCATCGACGAACTGCACCTCGTCGTCGGCACCGGCAAAGCCGAAGGTGCCGTCGACGCCGGCAACCTGCTCAAACCCGCCCTCGCCCGCGGACAACTCCGCTGCATCGGCGCCACCACCCTCGACGAATACCGCAAGTACATCGAAAAAGACGCCGCCCTCGAACGACGCTTCCAACCCATCATGGTGCTCCAACCCAGCGTCGAAGACACCATCGCCATCCTTCGCGGCCTCAAACCCCGCTACGACACCCACCACGGCGTCCGCATCACCGACGCCGCCCTCGTCGCCGCCGCTACCCTCTCCAACCGCTACATCGCCGACAGATTCCTGCCCGACAAAGCCATCGACCTCATCGACGAAGCCGCCTCGCGCCTGCGCATCGAAAACGATTCGCTGCCCAGCGACCTGGATGAAATACGTCGCAAAATCATGCAGCTGCAAATCGAACGTGAAGCACTCAAGAAAGAAACCGACGACGCCTCCAAACTCCAGCTGCAAAAGGTCGAAGAACAACTCGCCGACCTGACCGAACAGGACCGCGCCCTCACCGCCCGCTGGGAAGCAGAAACAGGCCTGCTCCGCGACATCAAAAACCTCCAGGAACAAATCGACCAGACCCGCACCGAGTTTGAAGACGCCCAACGACGCGGCGACCTCGAAACCGCCGCCCGTCTCCGCTACGAAAAACTCGCCCAGCTCGAAAAACAACTCGCCCAACAGGAAGCACGCGCCAGCCAACGCAACGGCAACCGCCTCGTCAAAGAAGAAGTCACCCCCGACGACATCGCCGAGGTCGTCTCCAAGTGGACCTCCATCCCCATCTCACGCCTGCTCACCGGCGAAAGAGAAAAACTGCTCCACATGGAAGACGAAATCAAACAACGACTCGTAGGCCAGGACGAAGCCGTCACCGCCGTCAGCGACGCCATCCGCCGCAGCCGCGCAGGCCTGGGCGACCCCCAACGACCCATCGGCTCCTTCATCTTCCTGGGCCCCACCGGCGTCGGCAAAACCGAACTCGGCAAAGCACTCGCCGAATTCCTCTTCAACGACGAAAACGCGATGGTAAGACTCGACATGAGCGAATTCATGGAACCACACAGCGTCGCCCGCATGATCGGCGCCCCGCCCGGCTACGTCGGCTACGAAGAAGGAGGCCGACTCACCGAAGCCGTCCGACGACGCCCCTACAGCGTCATCCTGCTCGACGAAATCGAAAAAGCTCACGCCGACGTCTTCAACGTCCTGCTCCAGATCCTCGACGACGGCCGACTCACCGACGGCCACGGCCGAACCGTCGACTTCAAAAACACCGTCATCATCATGACCAGCAACATCGCCTCCAACCAGATCCAACAGCTCGCTTCCGACGAAGGCGCCGACTGGGAAATCGACGCCCACGTCCACGAAGCCCTCAAAGCCGTCTTCCGTCCCGAGTTCCTCAACCGCGTCGACGAAGCCATCGTCTTCAAACCCCTCGGCAAGGACCAACTCCGTCAGATCGTCGACATCCAACTCCGTTACGTCGCCAAACGACTCGCCGACCACGACCTCACCATCCGCGTCGCCGACGGTGCCAAGGACCTGCTCATGGACGAAGGCTACGACCCCACCTTCGGCGCCCGCCCCCTCAAACGCACCATCCAACAGCGACTCGAAAACCCCCTCGCCAAACGCCTCCTTGCCGGCGACTTCGCCCAGGGCGACACCATCGCCATCGACGCCGACCACCACACCCTCACCTTCACAAAGACCGAGGAATAATGGCATCACTTTGTGGTGATTCAGACAAAGTCCGAAATCGTAGAGGGTGAAGAATGGATGCGAACAGGAGTACCGTTTGTTACTTGTGCGGGCACATCATTGAGGACTCGTACGACAAAGACCATGTTCCACCTATGAGTATCTTTCCCTCAGAAATAAGGCGTGCACATCATATAGAGCCCGTTGCTAAGCACGCCACGCATCCCGCCTGCAATCGCTCCTATGCCAAAGATGAAGAGTATTTCAGACAAAGCCTGGGGCCCCTAGCCCACGAGTCGAGCAGTGGGAGATCCCTCGCTAAGGATATTAAAAAGCTTGCCCGGCGCCCGCAAAGCAGACCCTTGTATCTCAAAGTACTCGACGAATTTCAAGAAGCTCCCGGCGGTATTGTCTTACCGCCGTGGTTGATTGGCAAGAGATATGACGGCCCCCGCATCCGTCGCGTCATCTGGAAGATCACGCGGGGCTTGTTTCTCCATGAAAAAGGCAGCATCCTGTCGGAGAATCTCCCAGGCAGAATAGAGTTGTTTGGCCCCAAAGACAAACCGCCTGACCTATTCTTGCAGTCTCTGTCACCACTACCTTCGCACGGCCAATACTCCGGCGTATTTGACTACAAGTACGTTGAACTGTCTTCACAAAAGGCTGCCATCCACGGCCATTATTGGGGCTTGCTTTTTTGGGATACTGTACTGGTTCAGCGTGAATTGGACAAATCCATTTTACAGTTAAGAGAGAGCCTT
>CAYNXW010000414.1:0-2573 GCA_964401265.1 uncultured Pirellulales bacterium
CGGCGGGCAGTGTGCTTGACTATGAGTTGAACGGTTGGCGTCTGGGGTGGTATGGGGAGGCGCGGCCCAGTTTTGATCGGGGTTCGAGTGCTGATTTTTCGGAGGTGCCGTTTGCGGGGGCTCGGCCTGGGGATGTGCGGTTTTACAGCGGGCAGGCGGGGCTCGATGGGGGGAGTTATCTGGTGACGTACGGAGTTGAGCCTATTGTGACGCGTAGCGATGAGCCGTTGCTTTACGATACGGGTTTTGCGGCGTATGCGGGCGATCCCAACTATGGCGGTGTCAGCGCGTTGATTATCGAGGAGAACGCGGACGGTGCGGGGTTGCGTGATAGTCGTGGTTATGCGGTGGCGCGGGACACGGACGAGAATCTCTGGTTGTTGCGGACGTTTGTGGAGGGGGAGACGACGTTTGAGGCGGGTTATCTGGATCAGGTTGTTCCGTTTAGTCGTAGTGAGGACTTCTGGCTGTTGCTGATGAACGGGGATGCGGATACGGATATCGTGTTGATGGACGAGACGGGGGCTGTGGCGCAGACGGAGCAGGTTGTTGCTGTGGACGCGTCGCTGGATGCGTTCGAGGCGTTTGAGGACTTCGAGGAGGAGTTGCTGCTGACGCGTTGGCACAGCGGCAGTGTGGATGAGCCGTTGGATGTGCGGTGGTCGTACTGGCACGAGTCGGTGGGGCGTGTTCTGGAGCTTTGGCCGGGTTGGGCGCAGGAGGGCGAGGGGGAGCTGAGCACGGATCCTGAATTGATCGATACGGAGGGTGACGGTTGGTTATTGGTGGAGGCTGATGCTTTTGATGATTTGCCGACGATCAAGGTTCGTCCGGGCAAGGAGCTTAATGCGGCGGATGATTACTTCCGGCTGGCGGGGCGGTGCTCGGCAGAGTCGGAGGATTTCGAGGCGGGCGAGGTGGTGCTGCGGGTGGGTCCTTGTCTGTATCGTTTTGATGCGGGGGCGTTTGGTAGTACGGCTTCGGGGCGGGTGTTTCGCTATCAGGGAGGGGCCCAGGAGGGTGCGGGGCGGTTTACGTTGCTGTTTGACGTTCGCAGCGGCAAGTTTGTTGTCATTGGGCGGGAAGTGGATTTGACGGGGCTGGCGGAGCCGGTGGCGGTGGATCTGCTGATTGGGGACAGTTACAGCACGGCTGGGGCTGCCGAGGTGGTCGGGGCGCGGTCGTTGCCGGTGGAGTTTCTGGTGGGCCAGGCCGACGCGTTGGGGTGGACGAGTTTTCGGCATTCTTCTAACAACGGTCCGAATGGGGCCAGCAGCTATAGTTTGCAGGTGGTCGGTGAAATTGCGACGCAGGTGCACCCGGTGGACTTGGCGGGTAAGGAGGTGACGATCACGTGGGGCACCAGCACGTTTACGATTCCGTCAGCGGAGGACGGTGGTCGGAGTCTGAGGCGTGTGGGGCGGCGGAATCGTTTTGTGTACTCTGACCGTTGGGAACGTTTGCGATCTGCTTGTTTTGATTTTGACAAAGGGACGTTCCGGTTTTTCGTTGCCAAGGGAACGTCGCTGAGTGCGCCGGCGAGTTACAGCCCGGTGAACTTGACGATTACGTTTGAGACTCAGCCGGAGAGCTATTTCGCGGAGACGGTTGCTGTGCCGTGATGGGCAGTGGAGGGGCGCGAGGCAGTGCGTCGTTGACAGCACGGGCCGGCTTTTTATAATTGACGCTCCCGCACCGAGTAGATGGGTGCGGGTTGGTGCGGCGTTCGCAAAGCCGCAGATATTAGCGAAAGGAACCACGCTGAGCATGATCATACCGACTCGCGGCCAAACCCCGATCTTGTCTATCATGCTGCTTATGCCGGCGCTCATTGTTTTTGGGTCCGGTTTGGGAGATGGCGCGCTGCGGGCTCACGGGGCCGGGCACGAAGCGTCGGTGACGGAAGGCACCGGTGCGGGGGCTTCTTCCGGCGGCAGTGTCAGGGGTACGGCAGACTATCTATCCTGGGACTACATACGCGATGTGAGCGAGCCGATGTTTGGCCAGGGCAAGCGTGTAGGCAGGGCGGTTCGTCTGCAGGAGGCGATTGCGCGGGCTCTGGAGCACAACCTGGACATCAAGGCAGGCAGTTACGATCCGGCTATCAGCATGACGCAGGTGGTGCAGGCCCAGGCGGCCTTTGACGCGGTGTTTTTCAGCACGGCGCAGGTGCAGAACACCGATCAGGGCAATCCGGAAACGGGTTTTATCACTCGTACGGTGACGACCCCGAATGGGCCGATCAGCGAACGTGTTGCGACGGATCCGTTCACGCGTGTTCAGGACGATGTGTACACGGTAGGGCTGCGTAAACTGCTGGCGACGGGGGCGAGCATTCAGGTATCGCAGCGACTACGGCGTCTGGGCGACGACGCGACGAGCGCTTTTTACGATCCGTTTTACGAAACGAGTATCGACGTGGAGATACGCCAGCCCTTGTTGCGTGATTTTGGCATCGACGTCAACCGGGCGCAGATCAATGCGGCGCGCAACAGTCAGAGCGTTTCGGTGCAGCAGTTTAACCGGCTGGTGATCGATATTGTGTCCAACGTGGAGGCTGCGTATTGGCAGCT
>CAYNXW010000415.1:0-2564 GCA_964401265.1 uncultured Pirellulales bacterium
GTGCTATATGTTCGTGGAGCAAACCAGGACATTAACTGTTCCTTATCGAAAGGGTCTGTCACCGGGACCTCGAGGCCCGCACGGCTCTCTAGTTGACGCTAATCCTTCCCGTAACGGGTTCGACACGGATAGTCATCTGTTCGTCGCCAGACACCACCGTTATACGCCCGCTGGCAAGTGGCGGCGGACTCTGGCTGATAGCCCCCCCATACGGAGCCCCCATACGATCGAACCAGACGGTGCCGCTGCCATTGAAATCCGCCACTGTAAGGCTGACATCTTGAAGCTCGCCCGCAGCTCCGAACCGAACCCGAAAGGGTTTGCCGGAAACAGGATTCGCCACAACATTGCCGCTCGCGTCCTGCACTTGGTACTGATTCGATGTCACATCACAGACCAGCTGAACCTGCTGCTGCGTAGCAATGGCGCTGGTCTGGGCATAGTGCAGCGTCGATGCCAGTTGCCGGGCGGCCGCTGTAACCTGCATCGCGTGCGTGTTGCCCAGCATGGGCACCGCAATCGTCGCCGCAACGCCGAGGATTACCACCACCATTAACACTTCAACAAGAGTGAAGCCCAAACGTGGGGTCGCGACTTTAAGCATCAGATTGCCGGTGGGTTTTGCCATGTCCATCTCTGCCATTACTTGCACGCGCACGCGGCTGAGGCTTGGGAACCCGAGCCGCCACTGAACGTCTCCGCCGTAACACATCTCACCGTCGCGAGCATACCCGACCAATCCCAGCTTACGACCGCTGCTCCGCCACGCAGACTCACTTGCGCGCCGACCTCACCTTGACGCTCCCCGGCCTGACACTTTCACCTGCAGATATCTTCTTGCCGGCCTCGACAATCTGAACCCGAACATTGCCGGAAAGCAGCGTGGCCTCAAGGCTGGCAACAGATTCGTTGACCCCTTGCAGTTGCGTAACAACATCCTGTAATTGCTGGCCCTGATTCGGAATCCCTGCCTGCACATGATCCAGAGAAGTGGGGCTCTCACACCACAGCCCTACCGCGATAACCGTAAGCAGAACGGCAATCGCCGTCAGGATAAAACGTGTATAGCTGTCAACTTGAACCTTCATGAGTTGTCCTCCCGGCCGGTGACGCCACAAGGCTGCCGGCCTAAGGGTTTCTGATGTTTACTGCTGCTTCCTGCTACATGCTGTGTCCCGCAAGTCCTCACGCCAGATCAATAGTCGTAGTATGACTGACCTTTGCTGTCGCTGCCGGCGGCGTCCGCACGTAGCGTCATCAAATCGTCCGGACGAAAAATCCACCCGTCACTGTCATCCGCCGACGCGGGAAGGGCAGCGCCTACGTCCACCATTTCAACTGTCTCAATCCCGTTTATCGGGTTCTTGGGCATCTGCCGCAGATAGGGACCGTACTTGAAACGGTCCGTCTTTTGTGCGTTGCTCACGCCATCACGGTCGGTGTACTGCGTAAGCTGGGCCACAAAGGCCGCGGCCGTCGGGGCGACAGACGCGTCACCGTTCGGATAACCTGGCGAAATGTCCCAGTGCTCGGCACGATAAGCCCCCACCTGCGCCTTGAGCATCCGCAAATTTTCCCTCAACATGTTCTCTTTCGTCTCCTGCGTGGCGTTGGAAAACTTGGGGATGACCATGGCAGCCATGATGCCTAGGATGACAACCACGATCAGCAGTTCTATCAGCGTAAAGGCACGAACGTGCACGCCTCTGGGCGATATGGCAGTGACCTCTTGGGACCGGCGGCTCTTCATCGTTGGGCTCCGTCTTAAAAATATTCTCGGGTTCGACTTCCTCTTTGCCGTAGCAATAGTCGCCTGTCAAAAAAGCAGGCCAAGGCCCTGCGACGCCAACCAACGTGAGGTCGCCGGACCCAGGCCGCTTATATCAAAACATCAATCGGTACATCAATCCGCCTCGCTCAGGTAGAAAACTTACAGCGTCGAATGATTCGTGCCATCCGGCGTCTGGTCGCTATCGTCGGCCCAGAGATTGCCGGTGGTGGAATCGAAGTACCAGTGAGCACTGTCGTCACCGAGCGTGCCGTCGATATCGAAAAGAGGCACCGCGCCGGCGGACTCGTCAATGAACGGATTCTTCGGCACGTTCTGCATGTACGGACCAAACTCACCATTCACATTGTCCACAGTACCATCGACCAGCGTCTTGTCGGTCAGACCCAGCTCGAACGTAGCCGCACTCGTGGTGTCCGGATAATCGTCATTATGCTGCACCTTGTAAAGCCCAATCTGACTGCGCAGCGTCTGCAGATTGCTCACCAGCGTGGACTCTCGCGCCTCACTCGACGCCTCGGTAAACTGCGGAATCACGATCGCCGCAAGGATACCCAAAATGATGACCACGATTAAAATCTCGATTAATGTAAAACCACTCTTTCTCATCTTGTTCCTCCGTTGCCCGCAGGCACGTTTCTAGGGGAAAACATAACACTATTCTTCTTGCCTTATGACCTACAGTTGCCGCTCTCTTCTTGGCCAACAATCGGTCAGACGCGACGTCACATGTTTCGTTCTATCACCCCCTCTCCTTTCGTTTTGGTTGCGGCAA
>CAYNXW010000416.1:0-2563 GCA_964401265.1 uncultured Pirellulales bacterium
TCCCCGACGAGTCCGTCGCCGTCGTCCCAGACCCTTCCTCGAACTTCCAGTAGCCCACCACGTCGGTCACCTGCGACTCCGGCGCGATCGTCAGGGTGAACGTCTCGTCGTCCGTTCCCTGAGCATCATCGGTCACCGTCACCGTCACGCTGTGAGCCCCCGCCGTCGATGCCGCCGGCGTCCCGCTGATCGTTCCGCTGTTCGGATCGATGCTCAGATTCGCCGGCAGGCCTGTCGCCGACCACCCGTACGGCGGCGTCCCTCCGCTCGCCGTTACCGTGTAGCTGTAGCTTGCGTTCTCCTCCCCGTCCGGCAGCGACGTCGTCGTGATCGCAAGCGGCGTCGGCTCGCTGGGAATCAGGTTGAACTGCCCCGAACTCAGCGCCACCGAGTGGATCTGCACCTCGTCGATCGTCCCCGTGAATCGGTCGATCGAGAAGTTCCCGTGCTTCCCGATCAGCACCGGCGTGTTGTACGACGAGATCGATCCTCCACCGACACTCGTCGTCCCCCGCTCCACCCCGTCGACGTACACCAGCAGGTTCTGTCCGTCGTACACCCCCGCCACGTGCGTCCACGTGTCGACGACCAGCCCCGCACCGCTGCTCACCACGTACTGAAGCTGTCCGTCGATCGCCATGTACAGCACGATCTCCGTCCCCCACGTCGTCAGACAGTACTGGTAGTACGGCGCTGCAGCGCTCGTGTACGCCTTCTCCACGATCACCTGCTGCTTCACCGACGTCGCCGGCAGCTCCGCAGGCTTGATCCACGCCTCCACCGTCAACGCACTCGTCGGGTTCAGCGTGCTCGCATTCGGGACCTCGACGTAGTCGTCGACCCCGTCGAATCCCACGGCGTCGCTTCCGTCCGCGCTCCCGTCGATCACTCGGTACGCGCCGACCAACGTCCCGTCGTTCCCGTTCCCCGACGAGTCCGTCGCCGTCGTCCCAGACCCTTCCTCGAACTTCCAGTAGCCTCTGGACGTGGTGACCGGGGAGAGAATCAGATTCAGGCGTCCAGAACCGTAGGTGTCGTCCTTGCCAGCTGACCCCATGTCGATCGCGTCAGCTTCGAGCTTCGTCTGAAGGTCATTCGCCGTCCGACCCGGATCCTCGGAGACGAGGAGTGCCGCGGCCCCGGCGACGTGCGGCGAAGAGGATGAGGTCCCGTAGAACGGGCCCTGGGTGTAGTTCGCCGTTCCGTCGGGCCCCGTGATGTCCGGCTTGGTGATGCTCGGCGCATAGACGCTGTCATTCGTCGGCCCCTGGGAGCTGAAATCCTCCTGCGGGCCGGTCTCCCAGTTCCCGTGGTAGATGGCTCCGACCGTGAGGACGTCTTCGGAGTTCCCCGGAGCGATGATCGAGCTCTCGGGGACGTGATACTCGAGGCTTGTCCCATACCCGGAAACGCGGTAGGTGAAGAACTCGAGTTCAGGGTACGGTGCCGTCGCGCTCGTACGTCCGATGGCGATGTAGTACGTCCCGCTCGTCGGCACGTCATAGAGGATCCGCTCGGTCGGCTGCTGCCAGCCGGTCTGCAGGTTCTCCGACTGGGCAACCTGCGCCCCGGAGCTGTCGTACAGATACAGATCGAAGTTCTGGTCACGATCCGCCCAATCGTCCCACGTGAGGAAGACCCTCAGTTCATCCCCTGCGGAGGCGTAGGCGCCGTTCCGGTCGTCAACGCCGGCTCCGTCGAGGAAGTCGAGGTTCCCATTCCCGGCATCGACGTACTCGCCCTGCCAGTGTCCGTCGTCTCCGTCGTTTCCGGCCGAGTTGCACCACAGGATCCCGTTCGCTCGAGCGGTGCTCGCCAGCCCGGCGATGAAGCCGGTCCCGTCGTAGAAGTTCGAGTTGAACCATCCCACGGAGTGATTGATCACGTCGATGTCGTTCGTGACGCAGTAGGACACAGCGTTCTGAAGATCGACGCTGGTGCTGATCAGCATCAAGTAGAGCGTGGCGTCCGGAGCCATGTCGGCGACGACCTCGGCGACGCGGGTCCCGTGGTTCATCACCGCCTCGATCTCGGCGAAACCGACGCCCGGAGTCGAACCGTCCCGCCAGTCCAGACACCGTCCATCCGCGGCGCCGTCGAGCTCCCCCGCGGCGTATGCGGCGGTGCTTCCGATGAAACCGAGGTCGATGACTGCGACCTTGGCCCCCTGCCCCCGGTGTCCGGCGTCGTGGAAATCGCTTGCTCCGGTCAAAGCGACGCCCTGGCTCGTGACGGCGAACGGCCTCGGCTGGTACGGCTCTCGGATGTAGGCGACGCCGGAAACACGGTCCGCTAGATCGAGGAGCCGATCGGCGGGAATCCGAACCTGCAGGAGGCTCTCCGAGGTCGCCTCGACCTCGCCGCCGAGGGCCTCGACGGCCAGCTCGTCGACACGGCGCGACCGCCCGTACTGCGGCTCGACGATGACGGTGACCTCGCCGTCGTCCAGGTCGATCCCCAGTTCGGACGCCGCCTCCGTCAGCCGCTGAGGACTCGCCTGTGCCTCCATCGCCAGGAGCTGAAGGGAGGTCGGCATCTTCGGGTGCGCGTCCGCCGCATCGAG
>CAYNXW010000417.1:0-2561 GCA_964401265.1 uncultured Pirellulales bacterium
TTCAAGCTGGATTGTATTTCAAGCAAGGTCCATATTTCATGTTTTACAATAGAGCTCTCCCTAATTCGCGGCTTTGTCTTCTAAATTATTATTGAGTGTAAAAATTATGATCCTTTCTCCAGTTTTTGTGCTGATATCAGTGTGAAGGCTTTTCACCTGGCAACCTGTGGTATTGGAAATAATGTCCCCTAATATAATTCTTGCACCTTCCAACAACTTGGCTCTGGTCTTTTTTACTATTTCAATACCTTCAGCAGTTTTAGCCAGCTGTTTCTCAGCAAGTGTCAATACACCTTTGAGCCTTACTAAGATCATGTCTCCTATAATGTCGGTTTTTGTCTCTTCTGGACCCCGCCCCATATAATCTTTCTCAAATTTTATTATCGCTTCACTAATTTTTGCCTCTATTTGTCCTTTGGTTTTTTTACACATCTTATTCTCCTATTTGTTTATGCAATAATCTTGTTAGCGAAATTTATATTATTAAAAAAATAAATCCTTATTGCAAAGTATTTATCTATTTTATTTTTATTACAAAGATTTTAAAAGCTTTTGAAAAATAGAGAAACAGGATGAATGCCTATTTCTAAACTGTGATCCTATTACTACCCCGAAAAGCGGTATGGTCACAAACATTATTACCCGGTCTACCACACTGAAGACATCAATGGCAATAATGCGATTATCTTCATCTGACCCCGGCATACCGGGCAAATTAGCGAATTTACCTCATATATCTTCTGTGTGAGTCTGGCCCAGGACCTGTTAAGTCCTGCTGCCGGGTTTGCATCCTCTTTTTTGCAGGAATTTACATATTCTCCAGTGTAAGGCTGTTATTGATGACTGTGCGTATAAGGCACTATGAAACAATATTTTTTTTCTAAAAATTCTATAGCTCATATTCCAAGACACCCTAAAGGTACCACAAGCACGCCGTCTTCACGCTTGTATGCATATTCGCCACCTGTCAGAATCATCTTAAAAGCTGCTTCTGGATGACCGTTATCTGTGAGAAGCGATTCCAGCTTCTTAAGATTCTTAGCTCCACGTTCTTCAGATTTATTGCCTAGTTTTACTTCAATCAAAGCATAGTTTCCATTATTTAACCTTATAATAGCATCACTCTCCAGGCCATACTGGTCATGGTAGTGAAAAACTTCACCGTCCAGTTGTTCCGCATAAATACGTAAGTCCCTTATACACATGGATTCAAATAAAAAACCAAACGTTTCAAAATCCTTAAGCAACATATCCGGTGTTAATCCAAGGATAGCGGCAGCGATTGAAGGGTCAACGAACCCTTTCTTGTTTGAGGTTCTAAGTGCTGTCTTTGATCTTACCCTGGGTGCCCAGGCGCTCGTTTCTTCAATGATAAATAGTCTCTCCAAAATATTAAAATATGAATAAAGTGTCGCTTCGGAAATACCGACATCTCTGCTCTTGATGTCTTCCAGTATCACTTTATTTGATGCAAGTGTCTCTATGTTCCTCGCATAAGAACGAAGGACAGCCTGCATGCGCTTTGGATCTTTTGTGATGCCTGCCTGTTTTAATAAATCATTGTTATAGATAGACTTCACGTATTGGTTCGCTATAAGTAGAGACGACCTCTCACTCTTTCCTACCGATTGCGGCCACCCTCCCCGGCATACCAAAAAAGTAAGATCTTTAATTGTTAATTTTGATTGGGCACTGATTTGGAGTTTTCCTTCAAAAAGTGATTTTAGTGAAACTAATCCATTCGAATCACCCGATTCAGAAAGACTCATCGTCCGCATAGCCAGCCTGGCTATCCTTCCGGTCCCGGTATGCATAACAGAATCCTTTGGCGGTGTGACCGATCCTGTAAGGATATATTGGCCGGGAATTTCCCTTTTATCGACTTCGGAACGAACTGCATCCCAAAGAACTGGTGCCATTTGCCACTCATCTATTAGTCTTGGGGTCTCACCTTCAAGCAATATAGAAGGATTCGCATCCGCAATTTTCATAAAGTTCTTACTTTGGTCCGGATCCTGCATTTTAAGAATGCTTTTTGAGTGGATTGATGCTGTGGTAGTTTTCCCGCACCACTTCGGACCTTCTAAAAGTATCGCCCCGAAAGTCTCTAAATAAAAATCTATTGTTTTGTCTATAAGCCTTGGTAAATATTTCCCTGCCATATGATCACCCATATTTATTGTATTCTCAATTCAAACAAAATTCAATTTAGATTTAAGTTATTTCGGGTTTTTAATTATAGTAATTTCGGGTTTAGTGTTATAGTATTTTCGGGTAATTCGGTTACTACAAGCTATGTATGCATCATAATACCAAAAGAAGAGTGATTTCTGCAAAGTGTGGAAATTTATAGCCAATATAATAACAGTGCCAGGGCGGATATGGCACAAGAAGATTAAACTCATAAGAATTTCCTTACCAGTCTCCAACCTATAATCCCCCGCCAATCGACAAATTGGTGATTATCGGACATAAAAACAACCTCCGGCTGGAGAAACTGACTGGAAAAAACATGGAATAGAAGAAAGAACACAAAAAATCTTATATCAACCCCTATATTG
>CAYNXW010000418.1:0-2559 GCA_964401265.1 uncultured Pirellulales bacterium
GCGTCGTTGACGTTCGAACCGACAGCCTAGAGAAACTCACCGCAGATCCCGATCCATGCCGGGGTCCCGCGATCGACGAGGGCCAAAGCTGCCCGTCGCACTCCTCCGGAGGAGGCGTCCCCTACCCTGGGGCTATCGCGGGACGGCATCGGCCCGTCGAGAGGAGAATGGCATCAACGCCAGCAATGCCGCCGACGGGGGCGGCGGAGGCATGCGGTTGCGCCAGTGGTGATCGGGCCGGAGCGTTCACGTACCGCGCTGGCGCTAGCGGTGGCTCTACTCTCCGCCGGCGTGTTGGCTGCGGGCGATCCACGCCGCGAGCCGGAGCAAGCGGCATCCGGTGCGATCAAGGGCCCGTTTGCCGCTCTGCTGGCTGAATCGACCGACCTCGGTCCAGCGCAGGCTGACGACGTTCAGCTGACCATCGCTCTGCGCTCCGGTTCCCGTCCCGGTCTGCTGACGGGGTGGGCACAGCAGCGCGGGCTATCGGTTCGGTGGCGACCGGGGGACACCTGGGCGATCCTGGAGGGTAGGCCCGCCGCGCTGGCCCGCGCCCTCGACGTCGATGTGCGCGGGTACCGGGGCCAGCGGGGCCAAGTCTTCTACGCATCCCCACAGCAGCCATCGGTGCCGGTTCCGCTGCGCAGCGAGGTCACCGCACTCGGACGTATCCTCGGCTACACCCCACACCACGAATCCCGGCCGCCGCGGCCGCCGTTGGATGTTCCCGATCAGGGCCTGACCCCTGAGGCGTTGCTGAGCACCTATAACATCCGCTCATTGCGGGACCGGGGTTACACCGGCAAGGGCGTCACGGTGGTGGTGTTCGCCTTCGATGGTTTCGATCAGGCCGATCTGGACATGTTCGCATCGAGTTTCGGCCTGCCGCAGTTCACTCCGGACGTCGTGGGTGGTCAGCCTCCCGAGCAACGCGGCGAGGCGACGATGGACCTCCAGGCCATCCACGAAATCGCGCCCGACGCAACAAAGGTCTTGGTCAACGCCCTACCCACGGTAGAAGGTGACGGATCGTACGAGAAGATCGCCGAGATGATGGAGGACACCACCCGGCGCTACCCCGGTGCGGTGTGGAGTTTCTCCATCGGTTGGGGGTGCGACAAGCTCATCACAGCCGCCGACCTGCTGCCGGTGCGCTCCGCGCTTACCGCGGCGAACCGCGCCGGCACCACCGCCTTCAACGCCAGCGGCGATCTGGCCGGCCTCGCTTGCAAGGGCGGCCAGGCCTGGGCCGCTCCGCCGAGCACCGACGACATCGGTCTCGACGCGGTCGCGTCCATCCCGGAGATGACCTCCGTCGGGGGCACCGCGCTGTCGACCGATGCCGACGGCGTATGGATTGCGGAGCAGGCGTGGTTCGACGCACCGCTCACCCAGGGTTCCGGCGGAGGGGTCTCTGCGATCTTCGACCGCCCGGACTGGCAGCAGGATCTGGATGTCGGCGTCGGCGCCGGGCAACGGCTTTCCCCCGATATCGCCGCGGTTGCCGATCCGCTCACCGGCGTCAAATTCGTCTTCGATCAGCAGGTGGTGGTGGGTGGCGGTACGTCATTGTCGGCGCCGATCTGGGCCGGCCTCACCGCTGTCATGAATCAGTTCATCATCGAGCGCGACGGCAGCTCTCTGGGTGATCTCAACCCGTTGCTGTACCAGGTCGCTCGCGATGCGGCGGTGCCGGCATTGCGGGACATCACGCTGGGCGCCAACGCGGTTGACTTCGCCGGACCGGGTTACGACCTGGTCACCGGGCTGGGCAGCCCCAACGTCGAAGTCCTCGTCCAGAGCCTGCTCGAGGCACAGAAATCCGCCCGATGAGCGCGGGTGGCGAATCCGGTCAGGGTCCGGTTCCGGCTGTAGTGTGTCCGGGCTGCGGGGCGCAGGTCCCGGCCGGTTCCTTCTGCGGCCGCTGCGGTGCCCAACTCAGCGCCGAACCCGGCGACGGCAGCCAGTGGCTGCGGGTGGGCACCTTCGCCGCGGCTCCGCGCGAGAGCGTGCTCCGTCCGGCGATCACCAGCTCGTTGTTTCCGCTGTTAGCGCGGCGGGCGCGGCGGCCGTTCGGCGCGGGCCTGCTGCTGGTGCTGATCGGCCTCCTCGGATTCGCGCTGATGAAGGTCCCCCCTGCTGTTATCACGTTGTCTGCCTTCGGAATCCCTCTGCTGTTCCTGCTGTATCTGCGCGAGGCCGACGTGTACCGGGACATGAACCGGTACACGCTGGTGGCCGTCACGGGACTCGGCGCCGGACTCGGAGTGGGCTGGATGCTGCTTACCGGCGGCATCTTCGCGCGTTCCCAAGGCGCTCAGCTCGGTGCTGACATCACGATGGGCACCGTGCTGCGGGAGGGGATCGCCCTACCGATCGGTGCGGCGCTCCTGGCGGTTGCGCCGGCGGTTCTGGTCCGGGTGCGGGCCCCGGTGAGGCGAGAGTCTCTGGACGGCTTCGTGATCGGAGCACTGGCTGCGCTGGCGTTCACCACGGGTGCGACGATGACGCGACTGGCCCCGATATTGGCCACCGGCCCGATCGCCCATCCGCGGCCGC
>CAYNXW010000419.1:0-2545 GCA_964401265.1 uncultured Pirellulales bacterium
CGGTGTGGTTCGTCGACCACGATGGATACCGCGTGGTATTCCGCTGGCACGAGCCGCTTTACCGAGTAGCGCTTTCGGATACGGTTCACCTCCGTCTGGTCGCCGTGAGCCTGCGGCAGTCGCAATTGGCCACCCAGCCGGAAATCGCCCGAGCGTTTGGTCACTCGGTGGTCACACAGGGGCGTTGGGAACATCGATACCAACAAGAGGGCTTGGATGGTCTGAGGCCCAAGCGGAGTCCCGGGCGTCCTTGCCGACTGGACAAGGGCCAAGAGGCGTTGGTTCGCAAATGGTTTGCGGCCGACGTGTCCAACGTGGAGATGGCCCGGCGATTGGGTGTCGGGGAGACGACGGTACGCCGCACGCTGAAGCGTGTGGGTCTGCGGCGAACATCAAGGCATACGCAGCGACGCTTGCCGCCGATGGGCAAGGAGGGTGAACAACCGGCCCCTGGCGAAGACCTCCGCGCGGAAGACCACGGAGTACCGCAAGAGGCCGAATCGCGGCACGGGCGGCCCGTCGAAAATTCTGTTGGGCCACCCTCCGACGGCTTGCCGTTGGCGGAATCGTTCACCGTCGATCACGATCCTCGCGATCGCCGCGGGGACCGCGCATTGGCCCGGCAGGGGCTTTTGGAGGACGCCTTGCCGCTGTTCGCCGATGCCCAGTGCGTGCCGCGGGCGGGCGTGTTGTTGGCCGTGCCGCTGCTGGCCCGTCACGGTTTGATCGAAGCGTTCGTCCAGGTGTACGGTTCCCTGCGCCCGTCGTTCTATGGCCTGCGGACGATCGTGGTGACACTGTTTCTGGCGGCGCTGTTGCGGATCAAGCGGCCGGAGCATTTCAAGGAATACCGTCCTGAGGATTTGGGAGCGATCCTGGGCTTGGACCGGGCGCCGGAAGTGAAGACGGTGCGTCGCAAATTCGGCCGCCTGGCCACGATGGGGCGTGGCAAATCGCTGATGGAGGCGTTGGCCGGACGGCGGATCGCCGAGGACGACGATCGCGTCGCGTTTCTGTACGTCGATGGGCACGTTCGGGAATACCACGGGAAATTCCCGCTGTTTCAAGCGAAAAAGGCCCAGCGGCAAGTGGTCACGCCCGCGGCGACCGACAACTGGGTGCATGATGCCGACGGGGAACCGTTGTTGCTGGTCACCAGCGAGGTCAACGCGAAGTTGACGCAGGTGCTCGAACCGATCCTGAACGATGTGCGGCGATTGGTGGGGGACGAGCGGCGGATGACGGTGATCTTCGACCGGGGTGGTTTTAGCCCCAAGCTGTTCGCGCGGCTGATCGACGCGGGATTCGACGTCATCACCTATCGGAAGGGCAAGGTGAAGAAGCTGGCCGCGGCGCGGTTCCACGCCCAGAAGGAGAAGATCGACGGGACATGTCGGGAATACGTGATCTGCGATCGCTGCCGAGTCCGCGTCGGGAGGCTGCCGAGCAGCCAGACGCAGGGCAAAAAGCGCAAGAAGGCGAAGAAGGCGTATCTCTGGATGCGGGAAGTCCGCGTGCAGCGCGAGGACGGACGTCAAACGCCGATCCTCACCAATCGGCAAGACCTGTCGGCGGTGACGGTGGCCTACCGCATCTTCTCTCGCTGGCGTCAAGAGAATTTCTTCAAATACATGGCGGAAGAGTTCGCCTTGGATGCCCTGATCGAATATGGGGCAGAAGACCTGCCGGAAGCCATTGACTGTCGCAATCCCCAGTGGCTTCGACTCACGAAACAGATAACGCAAGCTCGGGCGGAGGTCAAGCGGCTTCGGAGCGAACTGGGAAAAGAAGCCGAGTCCAACCAGGAGGGCACGCGGAGAACCATGCGGGGATTCAAAATCGCGCATGCGGGTCTTCGCGAGCAACTTCAGAAGGCGGAGGCCAAGGTGGAGCAACTGCTTCGGCAACGGAAGAAGGTCCCCCGGAGGGTACCGGCCGACGATCGAAAGATGTTGAAGACAGAGCAGAAGCTCATCGTCGACACGATCAAGATGACGGGCTACCAAGTGGAGACGCAATTGTTGGGGATGCTGCGAGACCATTATGCGCGCGTCGACGATGAAGGACGCACCTTGCTTCATGCTGCATTCCAATCGCCCGCCGACCTGGAAGTCGTCGACCACGAGCTGCGGGTGACCATTGCCCCGCAATCGTCGCCCCATCGCACTGCCGCGCTCTCGGCATTGTGCGAGCAACTCGACGCTCTGGCGCTCCCGTTCCCCGGCACTCATCTACGCCTCCGCCTGGCTGTTCAGAGCCCCGAACCTGTCACATAATGGAGGAGCTATGTCAGGAGGTCTGAAGTTGCATCACCACGCATCGCATTCTGAGGCAGAATCTGGTTCTCAAGGGCGGCAACGCCCTTCGCTTCGCCTATCAGAGTCCTCGCGGCACGAAAGATTTGGACTTCACGGTCGTGACCGACGGAATCGCCGAAAGTCCCTCGTATTTACGCGAACTATTAAATCAGGCATTCGGACGCACCGAACGGCATTTTGGAGTTCAAGCCAAATGTCAGCGCGTCAAAAAGAATCCGGACAGCACT
>CAYNXW010000420.1:0-2524 GCA_964401265.1 uncultured Pirellulales bacterium
GAGCGTTTGGAGGCGACGTACAGACGGTTCATGGGTTTTTTTGAGGCGCGGTATTTTCAGCCGGCGCCTTTGACGGATCGGCTGGAAGTGGTGTTGTTTGCTGATCGGAAGGGATTTGAAGCATACGTGGCACGGGAGGCGCCGACGCTTCGTCATTCGAGTGGGTTTTATTTGAGCAAGACGGGGCGGTGTTACTTTTACGACCGGGTAAACGACGCGCATTACCGGGAGCAATTGGCGGCGTTGGAAGCGGCGAGGCAAGAGGTTGCGGCGTTTCAGAGGCAGGTGACAGAGGGAGAAGGCAAGCGATTCAGGGTGCGTCGGCCCAACGGAACGGAAGCGGAGCTGAGTAGGGTGGAGTTGCTGGGTGAGCTGGCGGCGCAACAGCGTCAGGTGGAGGGAGGTTACGCAGAGTTGCACGCGTTGTATGAGGAGTTGAACGCAAGCGTGACGGTCCATGAGGCGGTGCATCAGTTGGCGTACACATGCGGGGTGCACAGTCGGTATTATGAGACGCCCAAGTGGCTAAGCGAGGGACTCGCGTTGTATTTCGACTCGGGGGCAGACGTACGGGGGCAAAGACTGACAGGCGTGGCGTTGCGTCGTGCAATAACGTTTAGAGAGAACCAGTCGAGTGAGGAGAGGATAGACTTAGAGAGTTTGTTGAGCGATGACACATTGTTCAGTCTGGAGGAATCGGACGGCGAGGAGGCATACGCGGCGGGGTGGGCGTTGTTTTATTACCTGTCGCGGCAGCGGCACGAGCAGCTTTTCGATTACTTGTACGTGTTGTCGCTGCGGATTTCGAATGAACCTTACGGGCGACAAGAGCGTCGCCAGGATTTCGAGCATTATTTTGGGGCAGTTGGAGATGTTCAGCGGCACTGGCGTTACTGGATGGGGCGGTCTGACGGGTAGAAAGGTCAAGCAATGACAGAGCAAGAGCAGATTTTGTATTTGGCGAACATATTTCACGTGGCCCGAGCGGACGGTCGGGTGGAGGTCATCGAGGACGGCGTGGCGGAGGCGATGGCGGCGGGAATCGGTGCGGGATATCTGGAGACACGTAAGGCACTGGATTTGTCGTTGGAGAAGGATTTTACGGTATGTTTGCCGGGGCGTTTTTCGGAGCGGATACGGAATCTGGAGGATATGCTGGCGATGGCGTATGCAGACGCGGATCTGCATTCGGAGGAGAAGGCTGCGGTGATCGCCTTTGCGAAGCAGGTGGGGGTAACGCAGGAGCAGTTGCGAACGATTCAGGGTGAGGTGAAGAAACGGGTCAAGAAGGTGCGGGGCTAACGAAAGTAACAGGTGATTTGGCCCGATATTAGGTAACAGCACCGCGGCCTGCCGTGGCAAGGTGGCCGAGTTGACTTGGGCTGCAGGTCCATGTAGGATAATGCGTTATCGAAGGAGTTCACGGTATGGCTGAGCCCGAGCAGGACAGGCTCGAACTGTCTGTTATCGCCCCCATGTACAACGAGCAGGCCGTCATTGAACAGGCGGTTCGCAAGCTTGTCAGTGCGGTTGAGGCGTTGGGAGTTTCGTATGAGCTCATTCTCGTGAACGACGGCAGTACGGACGACACCGAGAACGTCCTGCGGCGCACCGCCGGCGAGTTCGACCACGTGCGCATCGTGAGCTATCAGCAAAACCGAGGCCGCGGTTACGCGCTGCGTGCCGGCTTCGCTCGCTGCGCAGGCCGCTACGTCATTAGCACCGAATCCGACCTCACCTGGGGGCAAAACATCATCGGCGAGCTATACAACGAACTGCTTGTCAGCCGCGCCGACGTCGTGGTCGCCTCGCCTTACGCTCCCGGGGGCAAACTGGAAAACGTACCTCTTCGCCGTGCGTTCCTCAGCAGCTTCGGCAACCGTATCCTGCGACGTTCCGTTCCAGCGCCCATCACCATGCTCAGCGGCATGACCCGAGGCTACCTCGGCGACGCCATTCGCTCGATGCCCCTCCAGGAAGACCGCAAAGAGATTCACCTCGAAATTATCTCCAAGGCCTGCATGCTGGGCTATCGCTTCAGCGAAATACCCGCCACCCTGCGTTGGGAACCGCCCAAGAAAGGCAAACCCCAACGCAAATCCAAGTTTCGTGCCGGCCGACTCATTCGCACACACCTGCTCTTCGGCTTTCATGAAGCGCCGTTTCTACTCTTTGGCACCGTAGGGGTATTGGCCCTGCTGGCAGGCCTGGGCTTGGGCCTCTACCTTTTCTACCTGCATTTTATACTTGGCCAGGTCATCGGCACCCGCGTCATTCTCATTCTCACCACCGTCTTTCTGGTCTTGGCCGGGATTTCCATGTTCTTATTTTGTTTTCTCTCTTACCAGATCAAGGGCCTTCGCCGTGAGCTATTTGTGCTTCATCACGAATTCTTGTCACGGGCCCATTCTTCAGAACCACTTCCTTAGGCAAACTCATACATGGCCGACCCTCAACCCAGCAAACGCAACCGCCTTGCCTGCTTGGTGCAGATAGCAATTTCGGTGACCATTCTTGCCGTCCT
>CAYNXW010000421.1:0-2517 GCA_964401265.1 uncultured Pirellulales bacterium
GACCTGGCCTATAGCCCAGGGCATACGCACGACAATCCCTGCCATGATGATCAGGCTGATCCCGTTGCCGATGCCGTACTCGTCGATCTGCTCGCCGAGCCACATCAGGAAGATCGTGCCGGCCGTCATGGCACAAATACCCATGAAGAAGAACAGGTACCAATGGTTCAAGACAATGTCTTCCTGAACGAACTGAGACTTGCGCATATACACCAACCAGAAGGCCGACTGAATCAGACAGATCCCCACCGTGGCGTAGCGCGTATACTCCTGTATCTTCTTTCTGCCCGACTCCCCTTCTTTGTGTAGCTTCTCCAGTGCGGGCACCACCGTAACAAGCAGCTGGAATATAATCGAGGCAGAGATGTACGGCATGATGCCCAACCCAAACAGAGTACTCTGTCGCAGCGAGCCACCAGTAAACAGCTGCAGGTAGTCAGCGACCCGGCCAAACGGACTTTGCGAATCGCCCGAAGTGGTCGCAGCGGCAAGAGCCTCTTGATCAATGCCAGGCACGGGTACGTGGAACCCTACCCGATAAATGCAGAGCATGATAAAGGTGAAAAGCAGCTTCCGCCGCAATTCGGGAATCTTGAAGATGTTCAAAATAGGAGCTAGCATAAGCTTATCTCATTTTGGAGTGACTTCAGGCCCTTTTAAGTAGCACTTCAGCAGTGCCTCCGGCGCTCGTAATCTTCTGCTCGGCTGAGCGGCTGAACTTGTGCGCCACAACAGTGAGCTTCCGACTGATTTCGCCGTCACCAAGTATCTTCACGTTCTCCCGCGCGTTATCAATCAGCCCAACCTCGCTGAGCATCGCGGGATCAACGCGAGCACCTTCTTCAAAACAGTCCAGCTGGCACACATTAACAATGGCATATCGCGTCGCGAAATTGACATTGTTAAAGCCTCGCTTCGGCAGCCGGCGGAACAGAGGCATCTGCCCACCTTCCTTAGTGATCGGCGGCAAAGAACCGGCGCGGCTAAGCTGCCCTTTGTGCCCTTTTCCGCAGGTTTTTCCGAGCCCGCTACCGGGGCCCCGCCCGATTCGTTTTCGGGGCTTGTGCTTGCCGGCAATAGCGGTAATGTCATGACCCATCATGGCAGAATCCTCACGCAGGGACCTCGACGCCGCGTAAGGATGCTACTTCCTCGCGATTTCGTAGCAACGTCAGTGCGGCAGTAGTGGCCTTAACAACATTTTTGGCGCTGGTGGAACCGTACACTTTCGTGAGCACGTCATGCACACCCGCCAATTCAAGCACGGCGCGGGCGGCGGCACCAGCGATGACACCGGTCCCCTCACTCGCAGGAACCAAAACGACCTTCGTAGCACGATACTTCGCGCTCACCTGGTGCGGAATGGTTCTTCCGGCGAGGTTTATCTTCTCTAATCGCTTGCGGGCGTCCTTGATCGCCTTCTCGACGGCCGGGGGCACCTCATTGGCCTTGCCATACCCAAAGCCCACCTGGCCCTTCCGGTCCCCGACCACGACCAGGGCGGCAAAACTGAAACGCCGGCCACCCTTGACCACCGTGGAGCAACGATAGACCTTGACAACCTGCTCCTCGTAGGGGCTTTCCTCGCCAAAATCTTTTCTCTTTGATGCGAATCTACTCACATTCTTCTCCGATACTATCCCATGCCCACACGTAAGGGGGCCCGTTTAGAACTTGAGCCCCGCCTTGCGAGAGGCATCGGCTAAGGCCTTGACGCGTCCGTGGTATTGATAGCCATTGCGATCGAAAACGACCTGGCAGATCCCAACAGCCATGGCCTTCTTGGCAATCTGGCCGCCCACGGCCGCAGCACCCGCAACGTTGCCGCCGCTTGTCTGCTCCTCGCCAAACTCTTTGGCCATGCTGCTCGCCGACACCAACGTCACCCCGTTATCGTCGTCGACAATCTGAGCGTACATGTGTCTAAGGGAGCGAAACACCGTCAACCGCGGCTGATCAGCACTTCCGTACACGTGCTTCCGGACGCGATTCTTACGTCGTTGCCAACGGCAGTTTTTAAGTTTTGTCTTATCCATATCACCAAACTCACAACAAAGGACTTCCAGGAAGATCACGCACCAGAGCCAAAGGCCTTTCCAACTTTCCGCTTCAGGGCCTCGTCGGCATAACGAATGCCCTTACCCAAATACGGCTCCGGCGGACGAATGTGCCGAACAGCAGCAGCGAACTGGCCGACCGTGCACTTGTCGGCACCGCGGATCGCAAACTCAGCGGGCGTGTCGTTGCCCCGGGTGTTCGGCGTCTTGATATCAACGACAATCCCCGCCGGAATAGTCCGCACGGCCGGCTTCGCAAAACCCACGGTCACCTCAAGAGTGTTGCCCTGCTGCTTCACACCATAACCGGTGCCATAAATGCGCAACTCCCTCGCGAACCCTTTCGTAACGCCCTCAATCATGTTGGCGATAATGGCCCGCACGGTCCCATGAAGCGCCCGGGAAAAACGCGCTTCCCCATTGCGCGAGACGGTAATCTCCGCAGCGTCCTTATCATAGG
>CAYNXW010000422.1:0-2509 GCA_964401265.1 uncultured Pirellulales bacterium
GGGCGTTGATGAGGTTATCGGCGGATTTGTCGCCCATGCGTTCGAGTTTGGCGAGTTGATCGCGGTTGAGGCGGTAGAGGTCGGCGAAGGAAGTGACGAGGCCTGCGGCGACGAGTTGTTCGATGAGGGCGATGCCGAGGCCGTCGATGTCCATTTGGTTTCGGGCGGCGAAGTGTCGGAGGCGTTCGACGAGTTGTGCGGGGCAGTTGGGATTGGCGCAGCGGATGCAGACGCCCTGGGTGTCTTTGGCGACGGGGCCTTTACATTGGGGGCATTCGGTGGGCAGGGGGAAGGGGTGTGTTTGAGGAGGGCGTTTATCGTGGAGGACTTGGACGACCTGGGGGATGATTTCGCCGGCTTTTTCGACGAGGACGGTGTCGTTGATGCGGACGTCTTTTCGTGCGAGTTCGCCGAAGTTGTGGAGGCTGGCGCGGCTGACGGTGGTGCCGGCGAGTTGTACGGGTTGGAGGTCGGCGACGGGAGTGAGGGCTCCGGTTTTTCCGACCTGGACGCGGATGTCGCGGATGGTGGTTTGTGCCTGTTCGGCGGCGAATTTGTAGGCGATGCACCATCGGGGGGCGCGGGAGGTTTGGCCGAGGCGGTCGCGTTGGGCGAGGTTGTCGACTTTGATGACCATGCCGTCGATCTGGTAGTCGAGTTTTGAGGGTGTGTTTTCCCATTGGTTGCAGATGTCGATGACGGCGTCGATGTTGTCGGCGGTTTGGCAGTGGGGGTTGACGGGCAGGGAGAAGTTGCGGAGGGCGTCGAGGAGTTGGTGGTGGGTATCGGCGAGGGGCGGGTCGGTCTGGCCTGTGGCGTAGGCGAGGAAGCGGAGGCCTCTTTGGGCGACGATGCGGCTGTCGAGGAGTTTGAGTGAGCCGGCGGTGGCGTTGCGTGGGTTGGCGAAGGGCGGTTCGTTGTTTTCTTGGCGTAGTGTGTTGATGTTGTGGAAGTGGGGGGTGGGCATGAAGACCTCGCCGCGGACTTCGAGGACGTCGGGGAGGGTGGGGGTGTGGTCGAAGAGGGAGTCGTTTGCGGGTTTGCTTTTTGGTGGAGTGAGGGCGAGGGGCACGGAGGGTATGGTGCGGATGTTGGCGGTGATGTCGTCGCCTTGTCGGCCGTCGCCTCTGGTGGCGGCGAGGACGAGTAGGCCCTTTTCGTAGCGTAGGGAGACGGCGACGCCGTCGATTTTGGTTTCGACGACGTATTGGGGGGATTCGGTTTTGAGGAATCGTCGGAGGCGTTCGTCGAACTGGCGGAGCTCGTCGGGCGAGTAGGTGTTGTCCATGCTGAGCATGGGCAGGGCGTGTTTGACGGTCTGGAAGGCGTCGAGGGGTCGGCCGGCGACGCGTTGTGTGGGCGAGTCGGGGGTGACGAGGTTGGGGTGTTGGGCTTCGAGAGTTTTGAGCTGGGTGAAGAGTCTGTCGTAGTGGTGGTCGGAGATTTCGGGCTGGTTGAGGACGTAGTAGAGGTGGTCGTGGTGGCGGATCTGGCGTCGGAGGGTGTCGAGTTGGTGTTTGATGGAGTGTGCCATGACGGACCCAAGCAGCTTTGTGTCTGGGGGGCAGGCGGCGTCAGGTAGGGCGGTTCGGGCGGACCGTTGTGGCCCGCCCGGTTGCATTGTTCAGTTTAGACGTCGGCGATGATGGGAATGATGCAGATCATTTTTGCGGGTTTGTTGCCGGGGTTGCGGAACTGGTGTTTTTCACCGGGCATGACCATGGCGGCGTCGCCGACGGTGAGTGCGCGTTTTCCGGCTTCACTGACGAGGACGATGTCACCCTGTAGGATGATGGCCTGGTGTTCGTAGGGGTGGCTGTGGTGCGGGGTGTGGCCGCCGGGTTCGATGTCGAACTGTCGCATGGAGAACATGGGTGCGCGGTCTTTTTTTCCGAAGATGATGCGGACGGTGCATTTTTCGGCACCTTCGGTTTCGACGGGTCTGGCATCAAGGCTATCAATTTTCTTAACGAGCATGTAGGTTACCACCTTTCGTTGTGGTTTGGCGGCGGGGCGGTTGTGAGTCGTTTCCGCCAGGTTAGTCCAATACTAGTAACAGAGATTGGCCTTATCGGCCGTTGTTAATCAGGTATTCCGTAGAGCCAATGGTTATTGGTCAATTCATAGTCGACGAGATCGTCGTTAGTGAAGTAGAGGGCGATTTCCTGTTGGGCGGCCTGAGGTGAGTCGCTGCCGTGAACGAGGTTGAAGCCCTTTGAGCCGCCGAAGTCGCCTCGGATGGTGCCGGGTTCGGCCTGGTTGCCGAAGGTGGCCCCCATGAGTTTTCGGGCCATGGCGATGGCGCCGTCGGCCTGGTAGACGAGGATGAGTACGGGTCCGCTGGTGATGTAGGTAAGGAGTCTTTCGTAGAAGGGTTTTCCCTTGTGGACGGCGTAGTGTTTTTCGGCGAGGTCGCGGGTGATGTGCATGAACTTGCAGGCTACTAGTTGGAGGCCTTTCCTTTCACGCACAAGGGCACCCCGAGGATGGAACGGGTCACAAAGCCAGA